>JAJQAT010000155.1 GCA_021203665.1 Bacillota bacterium | reverse complement strand
ATATATGTAATTATCCGAAAATACTATACCTATATAGATTTCTTAATTCGGAAGGAGGAATTTACTTATGATTACTGTCTCCGGTAAATCCGTATGCAGCGGTATCGCGTTCGGTCCCGTGTTTGTGTTCAGCCGCGAGGAAAGTACCATAAAGCGCCGTCATATAGAAAGCAGCGACGATGAAATTGCGCGATTTGAAAGCGCGCGCGAAAGAGCGATTGAGGAGCTTGGCACGCTTTATAACAAGGCTATAGCGGAGGTCGGCGAGGCTAACGCGATGATTTTTCAAATTCATCAGATGATGCTTGAGGATTTGGACTATATAGAGTCAATTAAAAATATAATCACCGACCAGCTTATTAACGCGGAAACCGCCGTGGGACAAACCTGCGACAATTTTGTGCAGATGTTTCGGGCGATGGACGATGCGTATATGCGCGAGAGGAGCGCGGACGTAAAGGACGTTTCGGAAAGGCTTATCAAAATACTATCGGGGCGCGACAAGGGCGCGATTGTTTCGGACGAGCCGGTTATTATCGTTGCCGACGACCTTGCTCCGAGCGAAACGGTGCAGTTCGACAAAAGCAAAATACTCGCGTTCGTTACAGAGGGCGGCTCGACAAGCTCCCATACCTCGATACTCGCGCGGATGATGAATATTCCCACGGTAATAGGCGCGAAGGGTGTTCTTGACAGCGGCTTTGGCGGCAAAAGTGCTATCGCAGACGGCTATACGGGCACATTGTATATAGATCCCGACGAGGAAACAATCGAAAAAATGACCGCTAAAAAGCGCGAGATTGAAAAGCAAAACGAGCTTTTGCAGCAGCTCAAGGGTCAAAAGAGCGTCACAAGGGACGGTCGGCATATCGAGCTTTGCGCGAATATCGGAAACGCGCACGATGTCGGCGCGGTGCTGAAAAACGACGCCGAGGGCATAGGACTTTTCAGAAGTGAGTTTTTATATCTCGAAAGCAAGGACTATCCCTCCGAGGACACGCAGTTCGCCGCGTACAAGGAGGTTCTCTCCAAAATGGTAAACAAGCGCGTTATAATCAGGACGCTTGACATAGGCGCGGACAAGCAGGTTGACTACTTCCGTATGCCGAAGGAGGAAAATCCCGCGATGGGAATACGCGCGATAAGAATATGCCTGCAAAGACCCGACATATTCAAAACACAGCTGCGCGCGCTTTACAGAGCGTCGGTATACGGCAAGCTTGCGATAATGTTCCCGATGATTACATCGGAATGGGAAATTTTGAAAATCCTTGAAATTATCGAGGATGTCAAAAAGGAGCTTGAAGCCGAGGGAATAGCGTATTCCAAAAGTATCGAGCTGGGCTGTATGATTGAAACTCCCGCGGCGGCGGTTACAAGCGATATTTTGGCGCGGTATTTGGATTTCTTCTCCGTAGGTACGAACGATTTGACGCAGTACACTCTCGCGGCGGACAGGCAAAATCCCGATATAGGTCCCTTCTGCGACACGCGCCACACCGCGGTTTTGAGGCTTATCAACACAGTCGCGCAAAACGCTCACAATAACGGCGCGTGGGTCGGCATATGCGGCGAATTGGCGGCGGATACGGAGCTTACGGAGCTGTTTCTCGCCATGGGCATCGATGAATTATCCGTAACCCCGAGCGCGGTTCTGCCGATAAGAAAGAAAATTACGGAAACCGACGTTTCGAAAATCAAGGATGAGGTTTTAAGCAAATATTTGAAATAAATAGCATCAAAAAAAGGAATTGCGCCGCAATTCCTTTTTTGATTTATTTTTCGGATTAATACATTCCGCCCATACCCTGATCCATAGCGGGAGCAGCCGCCGGAGGCTCCGGAATATCCGTTACAAGGCTTTCCGTTGTAAGCACCATGGACGCAACCGACGCCGCGTTCTGAAGAGCGCTTCTCGTAACCTTAACCGGATCTACAATGCCGGCTGAAATCATATCAACATATTCTTCGGTAAGAGCGTTATAGCCCTTGCCCGTCTCGCATGACTTAATCTTATCCACGATAACCGAGCCTTCAAGTCCGGCGTTCTTGGCAATCTGCCATGCCGGCTCCTCAAGAGCCTTCAGAACAATTTGAACTCCCGTCTTTTCGTCGCCCTCGGTTGTGTCAAGCAATTCCGCCACGGTCGGAATAACATCGATATAGCTTGTTCCGCCGCCGGCTATGATGCCCTCCTCAACAGCCGCCTTTGTAGCCGAAAGAGCGTCCTCGATTCTCAGCTTCATTTCCTTCATTTCCGTTTCGGTAGCCGCGCCGACCTTGATTACGGCAACGCCGCCCGCGAGCTTCGCAAGTCTTTCCTGAAGCTTTTCCTTGTCAAACTCGGATGTGGACGCTTCCATTTCGCGTCTTATCTGCGCTACTCTGTCCGCTATAGCCGCCTTATCGCCCACGCCGTCAACTATGATTGTATTCTCCTTTTGAATCTTAACCTGCTTCGCGCTGCCGAGCTGTGAAATCTGTGTGTCCTTAAGCTCAAGACCGAGCTCATCGCTGATTACCTGTCCGCCTGTAAGAATAGCTATATCCTGAAGCATTTCCTTGCGTCTGTCGCCGAAGCCCGGAGCCTTTACCGGAACACAAATGAATGTGCCTCTGAGCTTGTTTAGGATAAGCGTTGAAAGAGCCTCGCCCTCAACGTCCTCGGCGATAATAACCATCTTTCTGCCCTCGCGCATTACCTGCTCCAAAAGCGGAAGAATATCCTGGATGTTTGAAATCTTCTTGTCTGTTATAAGTATATACGGGTCGTCAAGAACGGCTTCCATCTTATCGGTATCGGTAACCATGTAGGGCGTGATGTAGCCTCTGTCAAACTGCATACCCTCAACAATTTCGGAATATGTTTCCGCTGTCTTGGATTCCTCAACGGTGATAACGCCGTCCGCGGTTACCTTTTCCATAGCCTCGGCGATGAGATTTCCTACCTCTTCGTTAGCCGCGGATACCGATGCGACTCTCGCGATGTCCTCCTTGCCCTGTACCTTTTGGGACGTTGCGAGAAGCTTTTCAACCGCCGCGTCAACCGCCTTTTGAATACCCTTTTTAACTATCATCGGATTCGCGCCCGCGGCAACGTTTTTAAGTCCCTCGCGTACAAGCGCCTGAGCAAGCAAGGTTGCTGTGGTTGTGCCGTCGCCGGCAACGTCGTTTGTCTTTGTGGCAACCTCCTTGACGAGCTGCGCGCCCATATTTTCAAACGGGTCCTCAAGGTCTATTTCCTTCGCAATCGTAACACCGTCGTTTGTGATAAGCGGCGAGCCGAATTTCTTGTCAAGAACCACGTTTCTGCCCTTGGGTCCGAGTGTAATCTTTACCGTGTCCGCAAGCTGGTTGATTCCGTTCTCGAGAGCGTGTCTTGCGTCCTGTCCGTATTTAATCTGTTTAGCCATAATGAAAAACCTCCTTGAATTATTCTACTATCGCGAGTATATCGCTTTGACGGAGTATTGTGTACTCCTCGCCGTCAACCTTAACCTCTGTGCCGGCGTACTTTGACATAAGCACCTTATCGCCGACGGAAACCTCCATTTTTACTTCCTTTCCGTCAACAATGCCGCCGGGGCCGACAGCGACTATTTCAGCCACCTGAGGCTTTTCCTGCGCCTTTGAGGTCAGGATGATGCCGCTTTTTGTGGTTTCCTCCGCCTCAAGCATTTTTAAAACTACTCTGTCCGCCAATGGTTTGATGTTCATTTATATTACCTCCTATAATTTTAATCTCTTTCTTGTTAGCACTCAACCTCTTCGAGTGCTAAC
>JAJQAT010000177.1 GCA_021203665.1 Bacillota bacterium | reverse complement strand
GGAATGAGAATATGGCATTTGACGCATCGGCGGTTCGTTGTCTTACGCTTGAGCTTAGGGAAAAGCTGATAAACGGACGCATAGATAAAATACATCAGCCCGAAAAGGACGAAATTACAATAAATATACGCACTCTTACCGACGGATATAAGCTTGTGCTTTCCGCAAGCTCCGCGCACCCGAGAGTGCATTTTACGGGCGTATCAAAGAAAAATCCGATTACCGCGCCTATGTTTTGTATGCTTTTGAGAAAGCATATCGGCGGCGGTAAAATAACCGCAGTCGAGCAAATAGGCTTTGAAAGGATCATACGAATTTCGATTGAAAGCTATGACGAGCTCGGCGACCTTACGACGAAATATCTCATCGCGGAAATTATGGGCAGACACTCGAATATAATTTTGACGAATCATGATATGAAAATTATCGACTGCATAAAGCATATAGATTTTACGGTCAGCTCCGTAAGGCAGCTTTTGCCCGGACTTGATTACGTCTCCCCGCCGCCGCAGGATAAAATCGACCTTATCGACATAGAGGAAACGGTTAAGATTGATTTTTCCGCATCCGCTCAAACGGCGGACAGAGCGGTGCTTTCGTCCGTAGCCGGCATAAGTCCGCTTACGGCGCGCGAAATCGTATACCGCGCGTTCGGACGAACGGACGTGAAAAACGCGGAGCTTACGGACAGCGGCAAAAACAAAATACTTTATGAGGTTGTCAAGCTCGCGAGGACGGTGCGCGGCAACGAATTTTCGCCCTGTATGATAATAAATTCGGCGACCGGAGAGCTTATCGAGTTCAGCGCGCTGCCGATAAAGCAATACGGCTCATTCGCGCGCACGGAAAGCTTTGAAAGCATAAGTGCACTGCTGGACACGTTTTACGGAACGCGCGACACGCGCGAAAGAATGCGCCAAAAAAGCGCGGATTTGGTGAAGCTGCTTTCCAATAATATAGAGAGAATTTCAAAAAAGCTTGTTATATTGGGCAAAACTCTCGCCGATTCTGAAAACAAGGATAAGTATAAAATACGCGGCGATTTGATTATGGCAAACTTGTATAATATGCAAGCCGGTCAAAGCAGCGTCGAGGTGCAAAATTATTACGAAGAGGGCTGTCCGTTGATAAAAATAACCCTTTCGCCGCAGCTTACGCCGTCGCAGAACGCGCAGAAATACTATAAAAAATACAACAAAGCGAAAACGGCTCAAACAGAGGCGGCAAAGCAAATCGCGAACGCGAAAAACGACCTTGAATATCTCGAAAGCACGCTTGCGGCTGTGGAAACTGCTGAAACGGAGTCCGACCTCAACGCGATACGCGCGGAGCTTATCGCGCAGGGGTATCTTAACCGCAAGGCGAATCCGAAAAAGCAAAAGCAAGCCGCGTCAAAGCCGATGCACTTTGTAAGCTCGGACGGGTTCGATATTTACGTCGGAAAAAACAACACGCAAAACGATTATCTCACGCTGAAATTCGCAAATTCCTCGGATTTGTGGTTCCACACAAAAAATATCCACGGCTCTCATACCGTAATCAAGCTCGGGCTTGACAAGGACGTGCCGAAAACCACAATCACGGAGGCGGCGCAGATAGCGGCGTATTATTCAAAGGGACGCGACTCGTCGCAGGTTCCGGTGGATTTCACACGGATTAAAAACGTGAAAAAGCCTAACGGCGCAAGACCCGGTATGGTTATTTACGACCGGTACAACACCGTTTATGTAACCCCGAAGGAGCCGAAGCAAAAGTAATTTAGGCTGCCGACAGGTATATGAGTCTGTCGGCAGCCTTTTTGCTTGCAAAGAGAGAAAGAGAGTCCGAAGGGACTCTCTTAAGGGGGTATATATTAATCTTTGAAAAAGAGATTAACCCGTTATTACAATGACCTTCTCTCGTTATACGACGTTACAAAGTCCGGATATGCCGACGCGAGACCGTGCTCTGTCGAGTCAAGACCCTCAACCTCGTCACGCGGCTTAGCGCGGAGTAATCCGACCTTCTTAAGAACGAAGAAGAGTATCGCGCTTATAACCGCCGCCCATACGATAAGCGCAAGCGCACCCAAAGCCTGAACTCCGAGAGCCTTAAAGCCGCCGCCGTAGAACAAGCCGAGCAGCTCCGCGCCCGCGGATGTGTCGCTTGCGAACAAGCCTACAGCCAATGTGCCCCAAAGACCGCATATACCGTGTACGCTGACAGCGCCGACAGGGTCGTCAACCTTAAGCTTTGTATCGATAAACGGAATTGCGAGACACATAAGCACGCCGCCTACAACACCGATAATTACCGACGCGAACGGAGTTACAAGGTCGCAAGGAGCCGTGATTGCAACAAGACCTCCCAATATGCCGTTAAGCGTCATTGAAACGTCCGGCTTGCCGTAACGGAACCATGTAAAGAACATTGACGTAATCGCAGCCGCGCACGCAGCAAGGTTTGTTGTGATGAATACCTTAGCCGCAACCTGAACGCCGCCGTCCGAAAGTCCGCCGGTTGACGCGGGGTTAAATCCGAACCAACCTACCCAAAGGATAAGCACGCCCAACGCGCCGATAAGGATATTGTGACCCAGGATAGCGTTTGCCTTTCCGTCCTTTGTATACTTGCCGATTCTGGGACCGAGTATAGCCGCGCCGACAAAAGCGATTGTACCGCCGAGCATATGTACGATAGCGCTTCCCGCGAAATCGTGGAAGCCCATCTCGGCGAGCCAGCCGCCGCCCCATACCCAGTGACCTGCAATCGGGTAGATGAAAAGCGAAATTGCCGCGCTGTAGATGCAGTACGCCTTGAAGTTTGTTCTCTCAGCCATTGCGCCCGATACGATTGTAGCCGACGTAGCGCAGAATACCGTCTGGAAGAACACTGCCGTATAATCCACATTCTCCGCGCCCGCCATACCGTTCATGAACATATCGCCGAACGGTATTCCGATAAATCCGTTGCCCTCGCCGTACATAAGTCCGTATCCGATAAGCCAGTATATAACCGAACCGAACATAAAGTCAACGATATTCTTCATTATAATATTACCTGTGTTTTTACTTCTTGTGAAGCCTGCCTCAACCATTGTGAAGCCCGTCTGCATAAAGAACACCAGCACACCGCCAAAGAATAGCCAGAAACAGTCCACCGCTGTTGTTAATAATTCTGTAGTCATAATCAATCAATCCTCCTATTGCAATAAAGCTTACAGTAAAGCCTCTCTGTCTTCCTCGCCCGTTCTTACCTTTATAACTCTCGATACGGGTGAAACAAAGATTTTACCGTCTCCGATTTCGCCGGTTCTCAAGGCTGCTATCGCCGTATTTACAACATCCTCAACGGGTACCGTACATACCACCATTTCAACCTTTACCTTAGGCAGCAAATCAATGTTGTATTCAACGCCTCTGTACTGGTGCTTCTGACCCTTCTGAGCACCGTAGCCCAATACATTTGTTACCGTCATACCGTTGATGCCGATTTCGTTCAGAGCCGCCTTTAATTCCTCAAGCTTGCTCTGCCTTGTGATAATTTCGATTTTTGTCATTTCTGCCATGACTAAAAACTCCCCTTTCTCTTAAACAAAAAAGCGCGTCCGCGGCGGCGGAAAATCCGCCTCGCAAACACGCCCTTGTGCTTAATAATTGTTATTTTAAGTTTTTGCCAAAAATATATAAAAACGTATTTATCGGAATCCTCTTCCGACAAATACGTCATTGTATTTGGCTTTCTTAACTTTATCTGTATTATACTCTCATAATTTTTCAAAGTCAATACTATTTTTTAATTTTAGCTAACAATACCAATATAAATTGTTTTATCCCCTTTCTT
>JAJQAT010000167.1 GCA_021203665.1 Bacillota bacterium | reverse complement strand
AAAAAATACAGGAGGAGAAAAATATGGAATTACTTTTATCGGGCAAATACAAGACTCTGATAGTAAAGATTTACGGGGAGCTTGACGACCGCGCGGCGGGGGACGTCAAGGAAAGAGTGGACAGGGAGCTTGCCAGAACGGGCGCGGTAAATGTCGCGTTTGATTTCGGCGCCGCCACCTTTATGGATTCCTCGGGAATAGGAGTCATTATAGGCAGGTACAGGGTGACGCGCGCCTTGGGCGGAAGGGTTATAATATACGGCGCGTCCGACACAATAAAGCGCATAATAGCCATGAGCGGCATCGGTGATATTGTCATCATCGCGGACAGTCTGGAGGACGGAATTAAGGAGGCGGCTTTAAATGTATAAGAACAATATGAAGATAGAATTTACAACCGTTTCCGATAACGAGAGATTCGCGAGAACCGTGGCGGCGGCGTTTGTGCTTGAGCTTGACCCGACAATCGACCAAATTTCGGAAATAAAAACGGCGGTGTCGGAGGCGGTCACAAACGCCATAATTCACGGCTATGACGGCGGCGAGGGTATCGTCACGATGGAGGGGAGTATTTGTGACGACACGATTGAATTTGCAATATCCGACAGCGGCGTGGGCATTCCCGATATACGCAGAGCGAGAGAGCCGCTGTTCACGGGAAAGCCGGAGATGGAGCGCTCGGGTATGGGATTTACCATAATGGAAACATTTATGGACAGCGTGGACGTCGAGAGCGAGGTGGGAAAGGGTACGCGGATTACGATGAGTAAGCGGTTAAAGTAGGTGAAAACGGTGCGGGATAATGCTGCTTTAATAGAACGCGTGCGCGAGGGGGACAAGCAGGCGGAAAATATTATGGTGGAGGAAAATATGGGATTGGTGTACAGCATAGTCAAGCGGTTTGCAAACCGCGGCTGTGACGCGGAGGATTTGGTTCAGATAGGCGCGATAGGACTTATCAAGGCGGTTAAGAAATTCGATCCGGAGTTTAATGTGCAGTTTTCTACATACGCGGTGCCGATGATAACGGGAGAAATAAAGCGCTTTCTGCGCGACGACGGAGCGGTCAAGATAAGCCGAACTCTAAAGGAAAACGCGATGAAGGGCAGGCGGAGCGAGGAGGCTTTAAGAAAAAAGCTGAACAGACAGCCTACAATAAAGGAAATATCCCAAGAATGCGGCATAGAGCCGGAAAATTTGATAGAGGCGTTCGAGGCGGCGGCACCGCCGGAGAGCATATATGAAAGCGTCTACGACAACGGCGAAAAGGAAATAAATCTCATTGACACAATCGCCGGCGGGGAAATAGAGGAAAGCGTGATAAACAAGGTCATGGTTGACAATATATTAAAGCTCCTTAAGCCGAGGGAAAGGGAGGTAATTCTTTTGCGGTATTTCAGAGGAAAAACCCAGACGGAGATAGCGGCTGTAATGGGCGTGTCTCAGGTGCAGATTTCCAGAATAGAGAAAAAGGCGGTGGAGAGAATACGCTCTCAAATGCCGTAATTTCGCAAAAAACGTGAATATGCACAAAAAAACGTCCTCGGATTGATGAAATCTGACGATGTTTTTTTTGTTAGCAAAGCGCAAAAAAGTGGTATATATTAAGTAAGTTGAATATGCACGAATAATATAAATACAAGGAGGTTTTGTTATAATGAAATCATACGCAATGGACGCGATACGGAATATCGCTGTTATGGGTCACGGAAAGAGCGGCAAAACAACGCTTACGGAGGCGATGCTGTTTAACGCCAAGGCGACCGACAGAATAGGTAAGGTCGCGGACGGAAACACCGTCACGGACTTTGACAGCGAGGAAACAAAGAGAAAATTCAGTATTTCGACCGCTATAGCGTCTATCGAGTGGAAGGACATGAAGTACAATATGATAGACACGCCGGGATTTTTTGATTTTGTCGGCGGAGTTAAGGAAGGTCTCAGAGCGGCTGACTCGGCACTTATTGTTTTAAGCGGCAGGAGCGGAGTAAGCGTCGGCACGGAAAACGTGTTCAAATACGCCAAGCAAAAGGGCGTGCCCACGATGTTTTTTGTAAATAAAATCGACGACGACAGAGCGGATTATCAGAAAACTCTCGAGCAGATGAAGGAGGTATTCGGAAAAGCGGTAACGCCGTTTGTGTATCCGATACGCGAGGGTGACGAGTTCAAGGGATTTGTTGACGTTGTGGACATGACCGCGAGACGCTACGAGGGACAGGACAGAATAGATATTCCCGTGCCGGAGGGCATGGCGGACGTTGTCGCGCCGCTTCGAGAAATGATAATGGAGGCTGTGGCGGAAACCGACGAGGCTCTTATGGTTAAGTACTTCAACGGCGAGGAGTTCACGTTTGACGAAATAAAGCAGGCGACAAGAAAGGGCGTCAAGGACGGAAGCATTTATCCGGTATACTGCGGCAGCGGACAGGATAATATCGGTGTACGCTCGCTTATGGACGGCATGGGCAAATATCTTCCGGCACCGTCCGAGATAGAGGAAATCGCGAGAGTTGCGGATACCGCCGAGCCCGTGGAGCTTGTTCAGACGGAGGAGGAAACCACGGCGGCGGTTGTGTTCAAGACGATAGCCGACCCGTATGTCGGCAAAATGTCGCTTTTCCGCGTATATTCCGGAGAGGTAAAGGGCGACAGCACGCTCTATAATCCGAACAAGGACGCGTATGAAAAGATTGGCAAGGTATTCAATATGTGCGGCAAGAAGCAGCTTGAAGCCAAGTCAATCAAGGCGGGCGACATAGGCGGAACCGCCAAGCTTGAGGCGACGAAAACCGGCGACACTCTTTGCGAAAAGGGCAAAAACATAATACTTACGGGAATCGAATTTCCGGCGCCTGTTTTGTCTATGGCGGTTAAGCCGCAGGCAAAGGGCGATGAGGAAAAGATTATAAGCGGTCTTACGAAGCTTATGGAGGAGGATCCGACCTTCTCGCTTACAAACAACACCGAAACCAAGCAGACGCTTATTAACGGTCAGGGCGAGCAGCATATTGACGTTATCGTAAGCAGACTGAAAAATAAATACGGCGTGAACGTCATACTCGAAGACCCGATTGTGCCGTACCGCGAGACGATAAAGGGCAAAGCCACCGTTGAGGGCAAGCATAAGAAGCAGTCCGGCGGACACGGTCAGTACGGTCACGTTAAGATTGAGTTTGAGCCGGGCATATCCGAGGAAATGATATTTGAGGAAAACGTTTTCGGCGGCGCGGTGCCGAAGAATTATTTCCCCGCGGTTGAAAAGGGCTTGCGCGACAGCTGCCGCAAGGGCGTGTTGGCGGGTTATCCCGTTGTGAACTTGAAGGCTACATTGCTTGACGGCTCATATCATCCGGTTGACTCGTCGGAAATGGCGTTTAAAACAGCGGCGTCAATCGCGTACAAGGAGGGACTTAAGCAGGCAAAGCCGGTGCTTCTTGAGCCCATAGGCTATTTGAAGGTGTACATCCCCGAAAAAATCATGGGCGACGTTATAGGCGATATTAATAAAAGGCGCGGTCAGATAATGGGCATGGGCGAGAGCGACAAGGAGGGTCTCAACATGGTCGAGGCTGAGGTGCCGATGTCCGAGATGTTCAAATACGCGACGGATTTGCGCTCCATGAGCCAGGGACGCGGAATGTTCTCGTTCGAGTTCACCAGATACGAGCAGGCTCCGCCGAACGTCGCGGAAAAGGTTATCGCCGAGGCGAAGAGCAACGAATAAATTTTTAAAATCCGAGGCGGCGGGTTCCGCCGCTTTCGTGTAAAAAAACGCAAACTCGAATATGTTTAGTTATTTTTACTAAAGAATAAAAAGTTT
>JAJQAT010000054.1 GCA_021203665.1 Bacillota bacterium | reverse complement strand
CACTACTAAAATTTTATACAAAAACGTCCACGCTGTCAAGAGTATTTTTAAAATAAATCCGCCAAATTTTAAAATATTTTTAAATATAAACAAAAAAAGCTTAAAAATCCATTTGCTAAGCAGCAAAAAGTAAAAAACTCCGCCCAGAATCAGTCCCACAGGCTCATAAAATCTGAATATGCCGCTGTTCAAATTCCATACGCACGCCGTAACGGCGAAAAGCGCCGCCGCGCAGAATAATATATCGCTGAGCGCGACGATTAGCGCGCACGGCTTGGCGGCTCGGCGAAACGCGCGGAAGAAATCGAACATAAGCGATATTCCTCCGCCGCACACCGTCATCGCGAGAAACACAAGTACCTCTCTCATTTAAACAATCCCGCGAAAAATCCGCCGTCGCTGCCGCCGGTGTATTGAATAGTCTGTATTTCTCCGTTCACGTCAAGCGTTCCCGCGTCGGTGTTTAGCTGACTTATGGAAAGCTTTTTACCCTTTACGCACAATCCTCCCATGCTTGTTTTAAGCAGTACGCGGCAATCCGAAAACTCTGTCACATCGGTCACTCCGGACAAGGACATATTTGCCCTGTTCATAAGGGATACAGAATGCTCTCTTCCGCTGCTTTTTTCCATAGAAAATCCGCCTCCTCATATACTGAGCTTTACTTAAATATATGTGCGGCGGTACGGGTTTATTCCTACAGCACCTTGTATAATGACGACGCGTCGTTTTTCAGCACGTGCTCCGCTATGGCACAGACCTGCACCTTTATGATACGCTCGCCCATCTTAATCTCTATTATGTCGTTTTCCTTGACGTCATAGGACGCTTTTACGATGCGCCCGTTGACGGTTATTCTGCCCTGGTCGCAAGCCTCGTTTGCGACAGAACGCCTTTTTATAAGTCTTGTGACCTTTAAATATTTGTCTATTCTCATATATAGCCTCCGAAACAAAACAAGGGCACTAAAAAGCGCCCTTGTTATTTTTGTGAAATTACTTATTTACAGCGTCCTTAAGTGCTTTTCCTGCCTTGAATGCGGGAACCTTTGATGCAGCTATTTCAATTGCCTCGCCCGTGCGCGGGTTCTTGCCTGTTCTTGCTTCTCTCTGTCTTACTTCAAATGTGCCGAAACCAACAAGCTGTACCTTATCGCCTGCGCAAAGTGAGTCTGTGATTGCAGCCGTTACAGCCGCAACTGCCTTTTCAGCGTCTTTCTTTGAAAGTTCAGCCTTCTGAGCTACCGCTGCTACCAATTCTGTTTTGTTCATGATTTTTCCTCCTAATCATTCAAAAAAAATTTTATTCGTCCTTGCGGACTCTTTTACAGAAATGCCTGTTCGGTTATTTATTCTATTACAAATTTTTCAATCTGTCAATACTTTTCCGCTATTTTAAGCCAATTTTTCCTGAAAATTTGACCGAATTATGATTTTTTTGCGTTTTCCCACATTGAATTTAGCTTTTCCGGCGTCAAATCCGCCATATCGAGATTATTTTCCAGAGCCTCATTCTCCATTTTTTCAAATCTTTTAATGAATTTGTCGGATGCCTTTGTAAGGGCTATCTCGGGAGTCACATTCAAATGACGTCCCAGGTTTACCACCGCGAACAGCAAATCTCCGTATTCCTCCTCGATTCTTTCGGCGTTTTCACTGTTTTGCGCCTCCTTGACCTCCGAAAGCTCCTCCGCCACCTTGTCGTACACGGGAGAGGCACTGTCCCAATCAAAGCCCACACTGCCGGCTTTTTTCTGTATTTTTTCGCTTCGCATAAGCGCCGGCAAATAATTCGGCACATCCCTGAGCATCGCCGTATAGGTTTCGAGCTTTTTCTCTTTTTTCTTATTCTTTTCCCACTGCCCCAAAGCCTCCTCTGCGGATACGGCTTTATCCTCGCCGAATACGTGCGTGTGGCGTGTTATAAGCTTTGTGCATATCTCGTTCACAACGTCGCCGAAATCAAACGCGCCTCTTTCCTCCGCTATTCTCGCGTGAAAAACCACCTGCAAAAGCACATCGCCGAGCTCGTTCGCGAAAGCGTGGTCATCGCCGCTGTCAAGCGCGTCTATCGCCTCGTAGCATTCCTCTATCATGCTTTTCTTTATGCTTTGATGCGTCTGCACCCTGTCCCACGGACAGCCGTTCTCGCCGCGCAGACGAACCATTATGTCAAGCAAATCGTCCATTGTGTATTTCTTCATTCGTTATCCTGCCTTCCTATTTAAATATTACATTAAGTATACCACCCCGCAGCATTTTTTACAAGTCTAACCTTTTAATATTTTTTTGACCTCGCCCGCGCTTACGGCGTTGGTTACAAGCAATGCCGCGATATACGCCAAGCCGGATATTATACATATCAGCGCAAAATACGCGATACCGGCGAATCTGAGCGAAATCGGTCCGCGCAGGAGGTATATAACCGCCGCCATTACAGCCGCGGCACCCACCGGCTTTATAATTATTGCCGTAATATCCGGTTTTAAACATAAATGACGGCATATCGCGATTAAATTTAATATCATAACCGCCATATACGCCGCGTTTGAGCTTACCGCGCTGCCGTATATGTTTATTTCCGGTCTTGCGATTAGGTACCATTCAAGCGACAGCTTCACCGCACTGCCTATAAGCGAGTTGAAAAAGGGCGTCATTATTTTCCCCGACGACTGCAATACCGCCGATGTTATCTGCGCCACGCACATCATAACCGCGCACGGTGCGACGGCGGTCAGCATCCGCGCCGACGCGCTGTTTTGGAACAGCGCGGATAATATTTCACCGCTCATCATATACATTACGACCGCACACGGGAGCGACAATATAACGGCTATCCTTATGCTCATCTCTGTCGCAAGACGCGCCTTTTTCATATTATTAACGGCAACGGCTCCCGCTATAACCGGAAGTATACTCACTCCTATCGTTCCCAAAATGCCCACGGGCAAATGGAATACAGTAAGCGCGTAGCCTGTGTAAGCGCCGTATAAAAATCTCGCGTCGTCCGCGGAAAATCCCGCGTCCAAAAGACGCGACCGCACAAGAACCGTATCGGCGGCATTTACCGCGTTTGACACAACGGACGCGCACAAAAGCGGCAGAGCTATTGAGAGAAGCTCCTTTAATATTTCCCGCGCCGAGCCGCCGTCGGATTTTATGTAAACCTTATTCCTTTCCCATAGGTACATCAGCATAAGTATCGCGGTCGCGGCAATTTCTCCCGCCGTGACGCCCATCACCGCGCCGCCCGCCGTTTTTTCCGTTCCGAAATTTACAAACGCCGCCGCGAGATAATATCCCGCCGCAAGCTTTACCACAGCCTCGACCACCTGTGAGATTGCCGTCGGTATCATATCGGATACACCCTGATAATAGCTTTTATACGCCGTCCCGAGAGCCACAAAGAATATTGACGGTGAAATCATTTTTATGGCGTAAACCGCCTTTTCCTCCTTCATGGCAAGAGCGAAAAAATCCGCGCCGAAATAGAGCGCCGCGCTTCCCAAAAATCCTATGGCAACAAGAAGTACCGTTGATACCTTGACTATTTTGTGCGTTCTGCCGTTCTCACCGCGTGAATTTGACTCCGCCGCGAGCTTTGATATTGCGAAAGGCAATCCCGAAATAATAAAGGACAGAAACATTATGTAAACCTCAAAGGCGATATTGTATACCGCCATACCCTCTTCGTTCAGTATATATGTAAGAGGTATTTTAAATACCGCGCCGAGTATTTTTGATATTGCGTTCGCTGTCATCAGTATAAGCGCACCCGTCAGAAAGCTTTGTTTTTTCATATAATTCCTCCGAATTAAAGGTTCTTTTTTATATAAAACTTGTCTTTATATACTATTTGTGATATAATACCATTATGAAC
>JAJQAT010000140.1 GCA_021203665.1 Bacillota bacterium | reverse complement strand
ATATTATAACAGTTTGGATGAAGCATTTTTGCTATTTTTTTGTAATCTGCGCTTTCATCGGCGATGATATGCTTTATTTTTTTCGTTTTCTTTTTTGAGTGGAACATTAATTCTTTTACAAAATCAACGTCATATTTTTCCTTTTGAGTAAACATATTTCCTATCAAGAGAATCGAAAACAGCAAAAGCGAAAAATTAAAGCCGGTTTTATACAGCGTGTAAATACCCAAAGCGGTTACAGCCGCCGCCACAAATGCCGAAACCGCTTTCATTATTCCCGCCGCCGCGCGGCTTCCCAAAAAATACGCGAGTATTTTCCTCGCAACAACGCCGCCGTCGAGCGGGACGGCGGGCAGCATATTCACCGCGAACAGCGCGGCGTTATTGATATAAAAAAAGCGCAGCGTGCCGCTCGGGTGATATTTATATACCGCCGCGGACAGCAGCGCCAGCAATATATTGCACAGCGGCCCGCTGATATACAGAATTATTTCGTCAGCCAATGAATATACCATTTTATTTTTGAGCTTCAGATTTACTCCGAACGGATAGAGAGTGATATGCGATATTTTAAGTCCTATACATACCGCCGCGGCGGTATGCGCCGCCTCGTGCAGCAGCATTACCGCGTATGTCACCGTTAAAACGTCGATACAGCGCGTCAAGGCGCAAATTACAAATAACACTGCCGTTAAAATGTGTATATATAAATATTTTGTTATCCTTATCAAGACAAGCACCCCTTGTCTATTTTATTCACGAAAAACAAAAACAGTACACCAAATTTTGATGTACTGTTTTTTCTGATTAGTATCTTTTACGCTTATAGAATATTACAAATATAAATGCCGCGATTAGCAGTATAAAGGCTATAATCGGGGTTTGGTATGTTTCTATGAACTCCAATATTCCCATTGAGCTTGAGCTTTCCTCGGTTTCCGTCATTTCGGAGTCCTGCGCGTCGGAGGGCATACCGCCGCCCATACCGCCGTTTTCTCCGTCCATGCCGCCCTGCATTTGCTCTCCGTCAGCCATGTCTCCCTGCATATCGGCGGGCATATTCTCGCCGTCACCGCCCTGCATATCGGCGGGCGGAGTACTCATTTCGCCGTCGCCGCCCTGCATATCCTCGGGAGCGCCGCCTCTTTCACCGCCGCCTCCGCCGCCGGGTCCACCGCCCATGCCTCCGCGGCCTCCGCCGCCTCCGCCGCCCTGCATATCGCCGGAGGGCATTTCCTGCTCTACCGCCGCCGTATCACTGCCGCTTTCATCGGTATTGGCGGCGTACGCGCCAATACCGAATACAAGACTTAGGCATAATATTATAGGTATAATTTTCTTTATCATTTATCATTTTCTCCTTTCATCGGCGTCCGCCGCCCATGCCGCCTCCGCCGTTTGAGCCGCCCATACCGCCGCCGGTGCCGTATGTTGTAAGCGTGCTGTCATCTATGGTGACGCTCGCGGCTTCGGTGCCGTCTATCGTAAGAGTATATGTTTCACCCTGCATAAGCGCGCTGTCCGAAACACAAATCCAGCTGAATTTCTTTGTAGACGTGCCGGATATAATTTCCGTGCCGCTGCTGTCGGTTAAGACTATAGCACTGCCCGCCGAATATGTATCGTCAAGATAGAACGCGATTGAGCATTGCGGTGAGCTTGACGACGGATTTTCAGCCATGCCGGAGCTGCCCGCGGCAAGCAATGAGCCGCCGTTTATTATAAGCACATACCCGCCGTCGCCGACGTCTATCGAGCCGTTTCCGCTGTCCTCGGGACCGTATATTTTGAGAGTGCCGCCGTTCAGCATCGCGGAGCCGTTCGAGTCAAAGCCATCGCCGGAGGTTTCCACGACTATATTGCCGCCGTTGACGATAAGCCAGAAATCATCGTCATCGGTTTTTTCCGAGCCGCCCATACGCATACCGAATGAGGATGTACCCTCTCCCGACGCGTTTATGCCGTCGTCGCTCGACACGATGGTTATATCGCCGCCGTTTATCGTGATATACGCGCCCTCAAGACCCTCGTAGCATTCCGATATGTTCATGCTGTCGGGACTTATAACAAGGTTTACATCGGCGTGAACAGCATCGTCGCCCGCGGTTATTTCAAAGGTGCCGCCGTCTATTGTAACATCCCCATTGGAATGAATGGTATCCTCGGAGCTGTCGAGAACAAAGGTGCCGCCGCTTATCAAAAGGTCTGTTCCGGCTTTAAGCGATTTTGAGCTGACGCTCTCGGTAACGGTTTGATTGCCGCCGACGGGGCTCATTATGCCGCCGCGCATACCGCCGCCCATACCGCCGCCGTTTCCGCCGCCCATGCCGTCGGACGGTGCTGCGGAGGATGTCGAGCTTTCCTCACTTCCGCCGCCGGTGGTTATCTCGGCAGTTACATCATTTATATAGAGCGCGGAGGTCGCGCTTACGCCGTCGCCGCCGCTTGTAACCGACAATGTTGTTCCCTCAAGAACGACGAAACCCATGTCCTCATCCTCATGGCTGGATTTTATACCGTCGCCGCCGCTATTGACCGTTACGGGTACGTCAAGCATGACGATATAATCGTTTACGTTAATACCGTCCTCGTTGGCGTTCACGGTCAGAGTTCCCTCGGTTACTCTCAGAATGTCGTTGACCTTGATTCCGTCCTGATAGTTTCCGTTTACCGTGAGACTGCCGGAGCCGTTAATGGTAACGCTGTCCTTTGAGTAAAGCGCCGCGGACGGTTTTCCCGCGTCCTGCTTTGAGCCGTCATATTCGCTTCCGTCCGTTAAGGTGTTTTCGGTGCCGGGGACGAGCGATATTACCGTTTTTGCGGCGTTCATTATGTATATTGCCGAAAAGTCCGACGAGGTGATGCTTACTCCGTCCAGTATCAGCCTAACCTCGGCGTCATCGGCGGAGTTTACGATAAGCGTTCCGTCGTCAAGGGTTCCCGACAAAAGGTAGGTTCCTCCGCCCAAAACAGTAACATTGCCGTCAACAATACTCACATTTACGCTGTCTGATACAGCCGTCGCGCCGTCCAATATAATGGTTTCCGCGCCGCTGAAATCGCTGTAATAATCATCGTCCGTTATCGTTATAGTGTGAAGGTCGCTGTAGGATATTGCGCCCGTCGCGCTGTCGGTAATGCTGTTTTGCGGAAGAAGCATTGCGTATACCACAAAAACCAAGACCAATGCTGTGAGCAGTAACGCAATTATATTTATTCTCTTAGAGCTTATCATGGCATCGCCTTATGACATATACTCGCCGTTATAGGAAACGAGAACGGCATTGGTTACGCCCTCGCAGGCAGAAATTTCGTTTACAAAGCCTGTGTTTTCCTCTTTAATGCGAACCTCATATGTAAGCTCAACGCCGTGCGACGTAACCGATTTGGATTTAAGGACGCTTTTCTTTGCCTCGGCTTTGATAAGCTCGTCCGTTTTCCTTTCAACCTCCGCGTCGGCGCAGTTTACAACAAGGATATACGGTATATCCCCGATTTTTCTTGTGGAGAAAATCACGATGATAACGCCGATAATAACCGAGCCTATTACCGCAAGCGCGATAAGTCCCGCGCCGAGTACAATGCCCACGGCTATCGCCCAAAACAGATACGCTATATCCATAGGCTCCTTAATCGCCGTTCTGAATCTTACTATCGACAGTGCGCCGACCATACCGAGCGAAAGAACGACGTTCGACGTTACCGCAATAATTACAAGGCTGGTTATCATTGACATTGCTATAAGCGAAACACCGAACGAGTCGGAATACATAACGCCCTGATATGTTTTCTTGTAAATTATAAATATGAACAATCCCAAAACAAAGGAAAGTCCGAGTGCCAAAAGCACATCCAAAGTCGAAAAGGTATTTACATTCGACAAAAAGCTTGATTTGAATACATCACTGAAACTCATAAT
>JAJQAT010000184.1 GCA_021203665.1 Bacillota bacterium | reverse complement strand
GTATAATACTTGTATAAATTTGTTTCACACAAAAAAAGGAAGGAAGGATAAAAAATGATGAAAAAATTTGGAAAATTATTGGCGCTCCTAACTGCGGCGGCAATGATTACCACAAGCGCGGCAATACCGGTGCTTGCGGACGACGCGAACGAAACGGCAGGGGAAGCCGTTTTGGAAACAGTGGAAATCGCCGAATCGGAAGAGGACGAATCCGAAGAAGCGGAAGAAGCTGTTGAAGAGGCAGCAGAGGACGAGGATGCTGAAGCTTTTGAACTGTTCGATGGTGAAACAGAAACCGAAACGGACGGCGAGGAAGAAACAGAGGAAAACTATGTCGCGAAGCTGGGATATGAGTTCGAGGACGATATGAAAGAAAGTTATCCGGATGTGACTGATGACTATTATACAGGATACAAAAGCTTCAGCGCGCTTGCGGATGCGATAAATAATATTTCATACAGTGAAGTCGATGGCGTACCCACATTAACTTTGGATGATGATGTTGAACTTGACGCGCTGAAAGGTCTTGTAATAGTAAGCGGCACTGTTACGATTGATTTGAAAGGTCATACTCTTTCGCGTAATATCGGAACAAAAGATGACGATGACACACACAGATATAGGGACGACAATTATCTGATAAAGGTAGATGAGGGCGCGACACTGAATGTCAAGGACAGCGGTACAGACGGTAAAATGTACAACTCCCCATTTTACTACTATACGATACCGACCACCGGACAATACACAGGACAGAGAAGGGATCAAACCACTACATGTTCAACCCCTGTCACAATATACAATTACGGCACGCTTAATGTAGAGTCCGGCACAATATATGCGGAAAAAAATTGCGTTATTTATTCGAGCGGCAGCAGCGCAGAAGTAAATGTTACCGGCGGTGCAATTACATGCGCCGGTGCATATGGTATTGAAGCGGATGGAGGTAAGGTTAATTTATCGGGCATAACGGTAACCGCCGAGGGTCCTGTATGGTTGAAAAGCGGCTATACATCGGCGACAATAACTAATTGTATATTAAAGGGAACCTCTAAGTACGGAATCAATGCAGTAGGCGGCGAATCATTAACTGTAACCGGCGGCACAATAAGCAACACCGGTTCTCAAGCCGGAATTCAAAGTTCGGCGGCAACAACAACACTTACAAATGTCAAGGTAACCTCTACCGGCGGCGTAGCGGTAACTTCATCGTCAGACACCTGCACGATATCCGGCTGTGAAATAACCGGTAAGAGGACAGTCGGAGGTGCTGTAGTTATTTCAAGCGGTACCGCGACTATAAGCGGCGTCAAGATAACCAATACGGCAACCACCGGTACTCTTGCGGCTGGACTTCAAGTGTCGGGCGGCGCTGTAACGGTAAATAATGATACGGAAATTAAATGCTCGTATAAATACGGAGTATATGTAAACGGCGGCTCGATAGAAATTGATTCAGCAACAGTTACCGGCGGCACATACGGCATATATGTAAATAACCCCGAATCCGTTGTAGACGGCGGCGAGGACGGATGTGTAACTATTACCGGCGGCGAAGTCAACGGCGGCATTACCGCCAATGAGGGTACCGTGACTATATCGGGCGGCACAATCAACGGCACGCTTACCGAAAGCTCGGAAGACGGTGAAATTATCATAACCGGCGGTATATATACCGATTCAAATATAAAAAATTACTTGTCAGGTAATTACGTAGCAACAGAAAATGACGATGAAACCACCACATATACAGTACAAACAGCGGAAGATGCAATAGAAGCAACCACAGAACCCGCGGTTACGTACAAATATAATTATAATGCGTCGGATGATGATGACACCACGTCGCCGACACCGACTCCCGCGGTTACCGAATCTTCAATAATCAGCGGCACGTATGTTGGAGATGAGTATGTTAAAGCTGCCAATAACAAAACGATTACAGACGCAACTATTACAAAAGTTCAAAGAATTGATGTAATCGATAATTACTCCTACAATGAAAGCACGGGCGAGCTTTCAATGGACATCGAGCCGTATATAGAATATACATATAACACCAATAGTGATACAGGATTAACTACGAGAGATAAATTAGACCTTTCCCAAGTAACCGCGTATGTAACAATCCCGCTTCCGAACGATGTTTGGGCGGACGGCGCAAGTGTTGCGGTAACGCATGAATATACCAACGGCAGCGAGGTTTTGTACGGCATAGTTGAAAGCAATTCCGTAACCGTGAAAACAGAGAACGGCTTCTCGACATGGACCGTAGCGACAGCTCAAGCGGAGGAAATATTTGTCGGATTTGAAGAAACATCCGATGATGGTGTATATTTAATGTATCTGACAAGCACCGAGGGCGGAATTTACCGCTATCTGTCATCCGAATTTGAGTTTACGCTTACTACTGCCGACAGTATCGGATATACGGTTGCGCCGTATTCCGACAGCACAATAGTAAACAATATGACAACCTCGACGGATTCGTCAAATAATAAGACCATATACGCGTTCAACCTTGACGATACAAGCCCCGATACAAACGGAGTAAGCGCGGATCAGGAGGAAAAAATCTATATAGCGACTGTAACCTTCACGGGCATAGGCTCATTCACGTTCAGTATTGATGAAAACTACACCGATACAAAGGTAAACACCGCTGTTTACAATGTAAACGACAACAACATAGTAAAAACATATACGCTTAGCGACGGCAGCGCCACCACCGATGTGCTTTCAAAAGACGACACCTACGGCACAATTTCAGACACATTGACGCTTGATACAGCTTATTTGGATATATATGTATATTTCCCGAATAAGGCGGAATTCCAAAGCTATGATTATGAAAAGATGATGATTACCATAGAGAGCTCCGCACTTAATGATCCCATCACGGTCGAGCTTGGTGATTATACAAATGCCAGTGGTGTGGCTAAGAAAGGAAAGGTAGATTACGGAAGCAACGATGAGCTTTTCGGTTTCTACAGCTCAACCATAAGCGAAATTGAACCGAGTACAACAAATGACTACTACGGCTACAGCGTATTTCTCATAATTCCCGCGAATTATACATCGACCCTGACATTCACCGCCGACGGCTACCGCACCTACTCAACATCGATTACACCGGCAAGCAGTATAGGAACCTATAAGGTTAATACTGTAACGGTTTGGAATAATGTAATGGATGATGCTGAAACTGTTATCAGCTCAGCAGATAACGCAATGGGCGCGGTAACAGAGAATGTAACCTTCCTCGCGGGTGATATAGTTGCAAACGACAAGATAGACCTGTGGGATTTGTCCGCGGTAGTATCATACTTCGGCAAAGGCGACTTGACGACCTATGACGATATTAGCGAGGTAGAAGACTTCATCAAGTACGACCTAAACCGCGACGGCAAGATTGACTCAAAGGATATTGCAATGGTACTCGTATCCTGGGATAATTAAATAGTGTCCTCCGAGAATATTACTTTTTGATGAGTATATTCTTGCGTGAAAACGGCAGCGAATTTTCCGCTGCCGTTTTTTGTGCGCCGTATGCGCGGCTGTGGCAAGCCTCCATTGTTAAAGGGTCGGGCGGACCTCATTGACTTTGCTTTGTAAAGTCAAAAAAGGTGGAGGGATTCATGCGCCGCACTTTTGTCTATGCTCCGCAAGCCTCCGTTTCGCAGCGGCGAACAGTGTTCGTCAAGATTTATTTGTAGGGGTCGGCGCCCCGACGACCCGCAAGGCTCCCCTGTCTAGGGGAGCTGTCGCCGTAAGGCGACTGAGGGGTTTGCGCCGCCGCTTTTTGTGCGCCGTATGCGCGGCTGTGGCAAGCCTCCCTTGTTAAAGGGAGGGGGACCGCTTTAGCGGTGGAGGGATTCATGCGCCGCACTTCTGCCAACGCTCCGCAAGCCTCCCTTTAACAAGGGAGCCTTCCCTCATCCGACACCCGCCTGCGGCGTGTGCCACCTTCCCCCAAGGGAAGGC
>JAJQAT010000130.1 GCA_021203665.1 Bacillota bacterium | reverse complement strand
GGGGTATAATGTCATTATCAATTTATTTCTCACAGAGTGAGAGAAAGGGGAAGAACGAATGAAAAGCATAAAGAAAACATTGGCACTGTTAATCGCGGCGGCGATGATTACAACAAGCGCGGCAATGCCCGCACTCGCCGAAGACGTTGACACGGCGGCGGAAGAAGCCGTTGTTGAAGTCCTCGACGTTGAAGAGGAAGAAGCGGTTGAAGAAGAAGCAGCCGAAGAGGATGCGGCTGAGGAAGTAGAAGTATTCGCTGACAGCGAAGAAGAAGCAGAAATCGTTGAGGTGTTTGACGATGAAGAAGAGGAAGAGGAAGAGGCGGAAGAAACCTATGTTGCGAAGCTGGGATATGACACAGCCGCTGTCGGATATACAAGCTTTGGCGACCTTGCAGATGCGGTAGAGGGTCTTTCATATGATGAAAGCGCAGCTAAATTAAGCTTGACCGCTGATGTTGAGCTGTCAGGACAGCTTGAAATAGTAAGCGGTGAGGTTACACTCGACTTGGCGGGTTATACGCTTTCACGTAATACCGGCACAGAGAACAGTACTGATACATATAGATACAAAGGTGACATGAGCTTGCTGAAGGTTGATGAGGATGCAACATTGAACATCATAGACAGCGGCACCGACGGTACGCTTGAAAGCGGCAAATTCTGGTACTATAGTATAAAAACAAATGGTGAATACAATTATCTATCAAGTACAAAATCCGGAAACGCAATATTTTTGGAGGGTACGCTTAATCTTACCGATGTCACAATAGATGCGGGCTACGGCATTTTTATGAATGGTAATAAAGATGAACAAACGGGCGCTACATTGAATATGACAGGCGGCAGTATTGTTAATGCCACCGGTTACGCTATCGTCAGCGGTAAAACCGCCGACTCTCTGACAGCCACTGCGGGATATGGCAATATAACAATATCAGGTGTAACAATAACAGACGCAGGCGCAGCCGCTATATATGCGGCTAATAATGTAAGTCTGAGTATATCAGGTTCTACTATGAGTTCAGGCGGAGTTGCCAGCACTGTTTATGTTTCAGGCGGAACATTGGAAATCAGCGACAGCGAAATTACGTGTGATAAGACCAGCGCGGCGTTGACTGCATCGTGTACCAGCGCAACCATATCAGATAGTACATTGACGGCAAATACATCAAGCTCCGCGGTTGTGGTTTCATCCGACGAATGTACGATAACCGATTGCGACATGACATCTATCGGCACATCGGCAACAGTTAAGGTTTCAAGCGGCACCACTACGATAAGCGGCGGCACTGTAACAAACACTGCAACCTCAACAAGCACTCAAACAGCGGGTATTCAGGTTTCGGGCGCAGCCACCGTGACTGTAACAGATGACACTACCGTTACGTGTAACAACAAATACGGCATATATGTAAGCGGCGCGGGCAGTGTAACGGTTGAAGATGCAACAGTTACCGGCGGAACAGTCGGCGTATGTGTAAATAACGCCTCGGGCAGCGTAACAGTTGAAGACGGTGAAATCAGCGGCGGTGTTACCGCCAGCAAGGGTACCGTAACAATCGAGGGCGGCACAGTCAGCGGCACGCTTACGGAAACAAGCGGCACAATCACCATAACCGGCGGTACGTTTGATACAAATGTATCGGAATATACAGCCGACAATTATTATGTTTCATCAGAAACGGAAGAAACAACGACATATACCGTAAATAAATCGACATCTACATTTGATAAAACCGATACGCAAGCAAATTATTCTGTTGAGCTTGTAAGACTTGAGGATAATAAAAATGTAAATAACACCACGGCAAGCTACACCTACACAGTTGTAACCGAAACGGTTGATGTTGAGGATTATAGTAGTGTAGTAACAATAGCAGATGAAACAGATACCTTTGCGGTTGATATTTCGGTTGAGGTAACGGATAACTTGACGGGTGAGACCGTAACAGGTGTTGAAATTACAAATCAAACAGTAACCATAACACTTCCGGTAGCTATGCAGGTAACTAAGATTACGCACGTAAAAGACGACAGTACTACAGAAGATATAACAACTGGTATTACACAGGATACCTCATATAGCACAGTTACATTTACAGCGTCGTCATTCTCGGCGTATATTGTGCAGGGTAGTGTAGTAAATACCAATGTAACCGAAAATGTAAAATTGAGCCTTGAAGCAACAGGCACAGCGGGCGTGTACAATGTTGTATTGACGGCTGTTGATAATGACTCGTATATAAACGGCTTCACATCGGCGCAGTTGAAGTTCTACGCGACAGCAGACACAACCGAGAGCAGCGAATGCGCAATAGTTGTAAGTCAGTTGTATGACTATATCGACGTAACCGATGAGGGTGACGGAGTATACCTTATTAATGCTAATGATGAAAGCAACGGCGGCGTAACGGGCGAAACCGTAACGATTGCACAGCTTACGCTTGTGGGTGTAGGAACATATTCCGTATATCTTGACGTAACAAATTACAGCGATAATATGGTTCATACCACAACGGCAACGAATAACCTGGTTGTAACGCATACGCCGGACGCTACAACTCCGTCTGCCGGAACGCTTCAATACACAGTTCCGCTGTTAAGCGGCGTAGTGGTTGACCTTGAAAAGTCAACGCTTACAATCAATGTAATGTTCCCGAATGCCGTAACCGCGCAGGATGCTGAGTACAATGCTATGACGGTTACTGTAACCGGTATAGGCGTTGATGAAGAAATAGAAATAGGTCAGGACGAGCAGGGCAGCTTGCAAACCGTTACAATAAGCGGTGTTGATGCAAGTAATGATTATGCAACTGCTACAGGCTATGTAGCTACCATAGATGATGTTTATACCGGATATGCGTACACGCTTGAATTTACGGGTGAGGGCTACAGAACATTCAGAACGTCCGTCGTTCCGACAAGCGACGCGGCAACCATCACAGTGTGGAATAACGCGATGAGCAATGAAATGATTGTTGTTACAGACACCGACGACGCAATGGGCGGCGATGATGAAACAGTAACCTTCCTTGCGGGCGATATAGTTGCGAACAACGTAATCGACCTATGGGATTTGTCGGCTGTAGTATCGTACTTCGGTAAGGGCGATATGACTTCATATTCGGATATTAGCGAGGTTGAGGACTACATCAAGTACGACCTGAACCGCGACGGCAAGATCGATTCAAGAGATATAGCAATGGTACTTGTATCATGGGATTATTAATTGTTAATACTTAACGCTCAATATAAACGAATAACCTACTCGTTTCTTGAACGTTAATACTTAACGCCGAACGGCGCAATATAATAAAATAGCGTCCTCCGAGGACACTTTACGGAGTGTCCTCGTGTGTGAAACAGCGGCAGCGGGTCTTCCCCCGCTGCCGTCTTTTATGCGCCGCATTTCCGGCTGTGCTCTGCAAGCCTCCCTTGTCTAAAGGGAGGTGTCACGAAGTGACGGAGGGATTCCCGCACCGCATTTTCGGCTGTGCTTTGCAAAAAAATCCTCCAAATGGATTGACAATCATGCTTTTTTGTGTTAATATATAAAAAGAAAAGGGACTTATCGTCCTGCATTTAGGAAAGGTAGAAAGAAATTACGATTTCTACCGAATAATTACCTATTTACCCGATAGGTAATTATTTTTTTATCCAAACGATTACAAGCAAAATTAATATCAAATCGAGTGTTAATTCGCTCATAAAAACACCCCCCCTTTAAGGTGGCGTCAGGACGAAAAAGTTACCCTTTTCCGCTAATAGTATACTATAAATCGCATCCGCTGTCAACGCGCGTCGAGCATTTGTAAGGCAAATGTAAAAAATCCCTCAAAGGGATTGACAATTCACAACATTTATGATAATATAAATATAGAAAAAGGCAAGCCCGTTTAGACGGTTTAGCTAAAAGAGATAGTGAAAACTGACCTCAATTGAGCCATTATCGAGGTCAGTTTATCTTTGTTATTAAGTATAACAAAATCATAAATATGAT
>JAJQAT010000039.1 GCA_021203665.1 Bacillota bacterium | reverse complement strand
TATATCCGATGAAAGGAGGTGATGCTATATGAGTGAAGAACTTGAAAAGCTGAATCGCGATATTTATGCAACACAGAAAAAGCTGAAAGCCGCTATGGATAAAGAAAAAATTCTTACAAACGAAATGCGGCGGCTGACCCGAAGCGAGAGGACGCATCGGCTATGTACGCGAGGCGGAATGTTGGAAACCTTTTTGAAAGAACCGACGGTGCTAACGGATGATGATGTTATGGAGCTTTTAACGACTGTCTTTAATGAAACGGGTGTGCAAGAGAAGCTAAATATGTTGATTGAGAAGCATAAAAATACGGAAGAAACGGAACAAGGATAACCCTTGGCGATGACAAGGGCGCAATTATACACCGCTGAACGCGGTGTGTTGCGTTTTGCCGAAAGCTCCTTGCAGGAAGCCGATGATTTCCGCAGCGTTCTCGTCATGCCGTTCAAATCATCCAGTGGCTTACGCCCCTGCGTCAGCTGCGCTGACTACCCTGAAAAACGCTTGTCATAGGGGAAGTGTTTTAATCACTTCCCCACTAACAAGCTTTAATTTAATACCGCTCATATTACGACCGCTTTTTAATTATGCGGTCTTTTTATTTTGCGCCAAGAAAGGAGGATTTCAACAATGCCCAATCCGCATTTTAAAATTACTATCGTTAAACGAAGCAAGGGGCAGTCAGCTGTTGCGGGAGCTGCGTATCAAAGTGGTGAGAGCCTGTTTTGCGAGTACGACCAAAAGCGTAAAAGCTATACTGAAAAGCGAGGTATAACCTACACTGAAATTATGTTACCGTCGAACGCTCCGCCGGAGTTTGCCGACCGAGCCACACTTTGGAATGCGGTTGAGGCTGTCGAAAATCAATGGAATTCACAGCTTGCAAGAAGATTCGTTTTAGCGTTGCCGAGAGAAATCCCAAAAGAGCAATATCCGCAAATGGTTAGAGAGTATTGTCAAGAATATTTTGTGTCCAAAGGGATGTGCTGCGATTTTGCAATTCATGACCCCGACCCACAGGGGCATAATCCGCATTGCCATATAATGCTTACGCTTAGAGCAATGGATGAAAACGGAAAGTGGCTGCCGAAAAGCAGAAAGGTTTATGACCTTGACGAAAACGGCGAACGAATACGGCTGCCGTCAGGTAATTGGAAAAGTCATAAAGAAGATACGGTTGACTGGAATCAACAATCACATTGTGAAGAGTGGCGACACGGATGGGAGGTTATTCAAAATCGTTATTTAGAAATGCATGGCAGACCCGAACGAATAGATCTTTGCTCCTATGAACGTCAAGGAATTGATGTTGTTCCCACTGTTCATATGGGACCCGCCGTTACGCAAATGGAGCGAAAGGGCATATCAACAAATGTGGGAAATTTAAATCGAGATATTAAAGCTGCCAACAACTTGATGGCAAGTATACGAAAAACAATTAAAAATTTGCGTGATTGGATAAATGATTTAATCGAGAAGAAAAGCAAACTTTCGGAAAATGAAAATTCCTCACCCAATCTTTTGAAATTACTTATGGATTACACAAAACTCAGAGCCGAGGAACGTTCGGAGTGGTCTGCCTACGGACAACAGCAAGGTAAGCTAAAAGATATGAAAGCCGTATCCTCTGCTATCGTTTATTTGAAACATTACAACATAGTGACTCTTGATGAATTGGAAAAAGTTCTTGACGAGAAAAACGCTAAAGCAACAGAAATTCGCAAGTCAATGCGACGCAAAGAGAGCCGAATGAAAACTATAGCATCGACGGAAAAAGCTGTTTCAGTTGTCAAGCAGTATAAATCGGTTCATGATGAGTATATCAAAATCGGATGGAAAGGAAAGCAAAAAAGATTTGCCGAAAATCGCAGCACGGAGCTTGCCGCTTACAACAAAGCCGACCGTTATTTACTAAAGCAAGGCATTGACGCTTCTATTGATTTAAAATCATTAAAGGCTGAATACCGAAGACTTGAAACGGAAGTGTCCGAACAGCAAAAAGAGCTTGAAATTGTGAAAAAGGATTTACAGCCGTTGAAAGATGTTCGCTATTGGGTTAATAAGGTTATTGCTTCAAAAGAACAGCCTGCCGAACATATACCCGAGCCGAAACATTCACTTATCGAAAAATTAAAATATATAGGCGATGTTGAAAAATCGGACAGTACCGAACGTAATCAACAGAAAAAACAGGATATTGGCCGTTAAGATGAGTAATGTTCTCAAAATTAAATACCAATCGTATTCGGATTGGCACGAGGAGGTGATGAGAATGGAAAACAGAACAATACAGCTTACAGAAGAAAATCCGTCGAGAATAATTATGAAATTCGGCAGAACAACTTATATCGCGGGTATTCATTTCAGTCAGGAAAGTAAAGAAACGATGAATGATAAGATTATCCGCCTTGTCGGAAATGATATATTCAATCAAATTTGCCGACAAAATATCGGGGATGTTACTGCAAAAGATGAGGAACAATGAAGAAAATACGGGTTTAATATAACTTTTTTGTAATTCTGTCTTGACAAAACGCTTCCGAAAGGTACAGTTTTGGTCGAGTGCGGAAAGCTACTCCAACAAAACAACTACCGCATAAAGGTATTCAATACAATCAATTTCAAAAAGAGTATGCACTACAATCCATTCTCCTACATTCACAGCGAAAAGGACATTCTGAAGCTTGTAACCACGCTTATCACCAACACCAAAGGCGAGGGCAAGGGCGGCGATGATTTTTGGGTTAAAGCAGAAACGCTTCTCTACTGCGCCCTTATAGGCTTAATATGGTATGAAGCACCGCCCGAGGAGCAGAACCTCGCGACGCTTGTATCGTTCATCAATGCTATGGAGGTTCGCGAGGACGATGAGAATTTCAAGAACAACGTAGACCTTGCTTTTGAGGAATTGGAAGCAAGAGAACCCGACCATTTCGCGGTAAGGCAATATAAGAAATACAAGCTCGCCGCAGGAAAAACCGCTAAGAGTATAAACATTTCCTGCGGTGCAAGGCTTGCTCCATTTGATATTGCGGAATTAAGAGAGATTACGATGTACGATGAATTGGAGCTTGATACCCTCGGCGATAAAATTTTCATTAACGAAAAAGACAAGAATGATAAAAGTTATCAGAAAACAGCACTCTTTTTGATAATGTCAGACACGGATACAACATTCAATTTTTTGATTGCTATGATATATTCACAGCTTTTTAATCTTTTGTGTGAGAAAGCCGATGACGTTTACGGCGGCAGACTTCCGGTTCATGTTAGATGCTTGATTGATGAATGTGCAAATATCGGTCAGATACCCAATCTTGAAAAGCTGATGGCAACTATCCGAAGCCGTGAAATATCAGCGTGTCTTGTATTACAGGCGCAAAGCCAATTAAAGGCACTGTATAAAGAAAGCGCCGACACAATCATCGGCAACTGCGACTGCTCGATTTTTCTCGGCGGTAAAGAGCCGACAACGCTTAAAGAGCTAAATCAGACACTCGGCAAGGAAACGATAGACACATTTAACACAGGCGAAAGCCGAGGACGCGAGGTGTCACACAGTCTTAATTATCAGAAGCTCGGTAAAGACTTAGCGTCGGTTGATGAGCTGTCCGTGCTTGACGGCGGCAAATGTATTTTGCAATTAAGAGGTGTGCGTCCGTTTAAGTCGGACAAGTACGACATAACACAGCATCCGAAATATAAGTATTTATCGGATGCCGACCCGAAAAACGCATTTGATATTGAAAAATATCTAAAGTGCAGATTAAAGGTCAAAAAGGACGAGGTTTACGACGTTTATGAGGTAGACGTTAATTAAAATTCCAATCCGACGGCTGAGAAGCTGTCAGCCGTCGGGTTGTTCACATAGATAAGACACAAGACATAAGACGCTTTTCTACTATTAAATATTAACCGATATAAAATTCAGTTTCAAAGGAGGAAACGTATATGGCATTTTTCAACAGTGCAGTAACCGTACTGCAAACACTGGTTATAGCTCTCGGAGCCGGTCT
>JAJQAT010000008.1:1435-4023 GCA_021203665.1 Bacillota bacterium | reverse complement strand
GCCTGAAATATGAAAAAATATTAAATTAATGTATTGCATTTTGCATTGCAATATGATATAATCCGTTTATCTCAAAGGCTCCTAAAGCCAAAAAAAATAAATACAAAGGGGATAAAAAAATGAACGAACAAGAAACAAAAAAATGTAAGTATTGCCAATGCGAAATTGACGCGAAAGCAAAGATATGCCCGAATTGCAAAAAGAAGCAGGGCAAAAACGGATGCTTAATTGCAATCATTACTGTTGTGGTTTTGATAATTTTGATTTGCATTATCGCAACATGCGCAAATTCAGGCAGTAATTCCGATAGCAGCGGAAGCGGCACCTCCTCGGTAACGGAAACAGACGCGGAAACAAACGAAACAACAAGCACGGCGGAAAAAACATCATACGCCATCGGCGAAACATGGACGGTTGACGGTCAATGGTCGCTCACAATCACCGGAGTAACAGCTACGGACTACCGCAACCAATTTTATGACACACACACGCCAAGCGCGGTTTACATCATAGACTACACCTATACCAATATAGGCTACGAGGATGACAGCGGTCTTCTTGACGGATTGTATTTCAACTTAGATTATGAAACGATTGTTGACAGCAATGGAACGCTGGGATATTCATATCCGGCGGCTGACGTTACCTATCCCGATCAAACGCCGGTCGGAGCAACCTGCAACGCACAGGCGGCAATAGGTGTTGACAACGCGGGCAGCTTTACTCTTACCGTAAATAAATACGACGGCAACGGCAAAAAGCAAAAGGCTTCGTTTGATATAACCGCAGAATAAATATTCAAAAAGACATAGAAAACGGCATATCGCCAAAAACGCGATATGCCTTTTTTATTGGTATATTTAATGGGTTGAGTAAGCGTAATCCCCGGCAATCGGTGTTATTGACAACCCCAAGCAATTAATATATAATACCCTTGTGCCGTTTTAAAAGCGGCAGGAACGGAGATTTTTTATGGTCGAAAAGAATAAAGAATATACGGTTAAAATAGAAAATATTTCCTCCGACGGAAACGGCATAGCTCATATAGACGGCTTTGCGGTATTTGTTCCGCAGACGGCGGCGGGCGATACCGCCGAAATACTTATTGTAAAGGTGCTTAAGCGTTTCGCTTACGGAAAGCTCCTAAAAATTATAACTCCGTCACCGCTGCGGTGTGAGCCGAATTGCGCGCACTATAAGCGGTGCGGCGGCTGTCAGCTCCGTCATATAAAATACGATGCGCAGCTTGAAATAAAAAAGGACATTATTGAAAACGCCATGCGCAGAATAGGCGCTTTTGAGGACTTCGCTCTTGACGGAATAACAGGCATGGATAAGCCGGAGCGGTACAGGAATAAAATGGTATTTCCCATCGGACGCGCGGACGGCAAAAACGTGTGCGGATTTTACGCGCAGCGCAGCCATAGCATTATACCGCTTACAGACTGCGCTATAGGCGATGAAATAAACGGCAGGATTAATAGCGCCGTGCTTGAATATATGAATGAAAACGGCGTGAGCGCTTATGACGAATCCTCACACACGGGCGTTATTCGGCGTGTTTTCACGAGGAAATCCTTTTGCAGCGGTGAAATTATGGTGGTAATATCGGCGAATGCAAGAAAGCTGCCGAAACGCGAAAAGCTGATTGCCAAGCTGAGAAATATATCGGACAAAATTGTCGGCGTGATTCTTAATATAAATATGAAGCGAAACAATCTTGTTATCACGGACGAAAACGTCACTCTTTGGGGCGCGGACAGAATAAGCGATACCTTGTGCGGCATTAAATTTATGATTTCCCCTCAAAGCTTTTTTCAAATAAATCCCGTTCAGACAGAAAAGCTGTATCAAAAAGCGCTTGAATACGCCGAAATAGATAACGGTATGAGCGTTATGGACATATACTGCGGCATAGGCACGATTTCACTTTGCGCCGCAAAGCGGGCAAAACGGGTAGTCGGCGTGGAAATTGTGGAAAAGGCCATTGCCGACGCGAAAGAAAACGCGGAAAATAACGGTATTAAAAACGCGGAATTTTATGCCGACAGCGCAGAAAACATTGTGCCGATACTGATAGCTCAAGGAGAAACGCCGGATATTGTCATTCTCGATCCACCCAGGAAGGGCAGCGATGACGCCACCCTCGCTGCGATTGTTAAGGCGATGCCGAAAAGAATTGTGTACGTGTCCTGCAACCCGTCAACCCTCGCCCGCGACACCCGCCGCCTCGCAGATAACGGCTACACCATAGAAAAATCCCAAGCCTTCGATTTGTTCCCGCATACAACACACGTGGAGACGGTATGTCTTTTGTCCAAACTGCACGCAAAGGAGCATATCGAGGTCGAGCTGAACATGGACGAGCTTGACCTGACCGCTGCTGAGAGTAAGGCGACATATGAGGAAATTAAGAAGCGTTACGGTATTTTGGGATGATATGAATCTATAAATACAAAACCGGTTATTCGATTATGATTTGGAATAACCGGTTTTTAATATATTATCATCTAAATTCAACCTCTTTCGACGCATTACGGAATTATTCATAATGTATCACAAACGGCAGTATCATAAGCAGCACATAG
>JAJQAT010000008.1:0-1425 GCA_021203665.1 Bacillota bacterium | reverse complement strand
CGTTTTTATCCTTGTTTTGCTTGCGAGCTTGTTCGATTGCCCTTATTTCTTTTTCGCTGAATTTATATCTGCTTCCCATTTTCATCACCCAAATTATTACAACATATTTGCATGATAAAACCAAGCATTTTTACGGGATATCAGTATGAGTGAATGAAATTTAAATTCAATCTCTTTTTGAGACATTACAAAATTATTCATATTGTATCAGAAACGGCAGTATAATAAGCAGCACATAGGATGCGAGGCGAAAACGGTTTAGGTATTGCGGAATTTCCTTTGACAGTCTTTTTGACAGCGCACCCGATATTGCCGCAAGCAGCAGTATCGGACTGAACGCGCTTGACAGTCCGAATGCAATGCCCGAAATCAGTGCAGTATATACCGGCAGCGTAAAGCAATAGCCTATCATAAATATAAGCGGAGTACACGGAGTAATTCCGTAACCTATTCCGGCTAAAAGCATGGTCAAAAACCCGCTGCCGGCGACCTCCCTACAGCCCTTACAGGATGAGCACGAATCCTTTCTTTTGCTTTTCACAACCCACTTTATCAGCATTGCAAATCCTATCACGCTCATAAAAACCTGCGCCGCAAGTCTCAAATTAAACCCGCCGATATAGCCGTCGTCCGATATAAATTTCGTGCTGATTGCCGCGGCGATTACACATAAAGCCGTTATGCTCGAAAGCTTTCCTATAAAGAAACCGGCAAAGGAAACAAGTCCCTTTTTCACGCCGTCCGCATGGGAAACGACATAGGTTGATAAAAATATACTTATAAGCGGGCTGCAGCACGTTCCGCAGCCAAGTCCGATTGATGCCGCTGTGGTTACAGCGGCTATAAGCATTGCCATATCCATATTATCTAACACCTCTCACTCGCTATAAGCGCCGCTCCGATTGCACCGTTAAACTGCGGATACCTCGCGACATACACATTTTTCATCAGCTCTTCCTCAAACGCTTTATGAATACCGACATTCAGCGCGCCGCCGCCTGTCATTAAAATATCGCCGCTCTTTTCCGAGCGTTTCATCATCTTAATAATTCGTTTCGCCATAGAAATGTGCATTCCGGCTAAAATATCGCGTCTGTCAAACTTTCGCGCCACCAGAGAAATAACCTCCGACTGCGCGAACACAACACAGGTGCTGTTTATATCACAGGGCGCTTTACTCTCCAAGCTTAATTCGCCTATCTTATCAACGGTGGTTTCCAAAATTTGTGCGATAACCTCCATAAATTTACCCGTACCCGCCGCGCATTTATCGTTCATTGTGAAATTTTTTACGTTAAAGCCGCCGTCAAGATATATTATCTTGCTGTCCTGACCGCCTATATCAATAACCATACCCGGCTTGTATTCCTTTGGCGCGGTAATGCGGACACCGTAGGCATGAGCCGTAATTTCGGATATATCATC
>JAJQAT010000198.1 GCA_021203665.1 Bacillota bacterium | reverse complement strand
TTGTCAATAGGGTTTTTGTTATTTTTTACATATTTTTTGGATTTGTCACCATTTTTCCGATTTTTGGACGTGACACTTGCACCCGCGGGACGGATTTTGGGGTACAAAAAAAGACGACCGCAAGGGTCGCCCGTACGAGATAATTTTGCGGCTGTGCTCTGCAAGGCTCCCTTGTTAAAGGGAGCCTAACCACAGCCGGAAATGCGGCGTAAGACCCCTCAGCCGCCTTACGGCGACAGCTCCCCTCGTAGGGGAGCCTTACGGGTCGTCGATGGCGCCGACCCCTACAAATGAAATTAACGGCGGGCGGAAGCCTCCCTTGTTAAAGGGAGGTGGCATTTGCGCAGCAAATGACGGAGGGATTCTTTCGCCGGACTTGAATAGGAATCCCTCAGTCGCCTTACGGCGACAGCTCCCTTTCACAAGGGAGCCTTACCACAGACGGAAGTGCGGCTTTATTTTAAATTCGGCGCAAGACCCCTCAGTCGCTTACAGCGACAGCTCCCCTCGTAGGGGGGCCTTGCGGAGCGTTGCCGGAAATGCGGATTTATTTGCTTGTTGTGACCGTGATATTTTTTCCGTCGCTTTTCATTACTATATCGCCGTTTAAATCGGTTCTGTAAATCTGCGCGCCGGCGTCCTCAAGGCGGCTTAGGGTGTCGTCGGTCGGATGACCGTAGGAATTATCCTTTCCGACGCTTATAACCGCGTATTGCGGCATTATCTCACGCAGGAACGGGTACGATGTGGACGTGTCGGAGCCGTGGTGTCCCACCTTTAGCACCGTGGATTTCAAATCCGCGCCGCTGTCCAAAATTTCCTCCTCTTCGTCGCGCTCGGCATCGCCCGTGAACAAAAACGACGTTTCGCCGTAGGTTATTTTCAGCACTATGGACGTGCTGTTCATGTCCTTGCCGTCCTCGTCTATGGGTCCCAAAAACTCAACCGTGCCGCCTCCGAGAGAAAAGCTGTCGCCCGCTTGCGGATGCTCGATTTCAAGTCCCTGCTCGCTTACCTTTTTCTTGAAATTGGTGTACGCCTTTGAAGTCGCCTCGGTTTCGGGCGCGTATACGTGCTTCGCCTCCGTAACCGACAGCGCGCCCGAAAGTCCGCCTACGTGATCCTCGTGCGCGTGCGAGCATACCACATAATCAAGCGTCGATATATCCTGCTTTTTCAAATACGCGGCGACCACATCGCTGTCGGCAACGTTTCCGCCGTCTATCATCATTGTTTCGCCGCCGCAAATTACCAGCGCGGAATCCGCTTGACCCACGTCTATATAATGCACCTCAAGCTGCGAGCCTCCGTTTAATCCCGCCGAGCCGCAGGCGCATAGTCCCAATGACATTACCGCCGCCGTTATGATACTTAAAATTTTTTTCATTTTTCATCCTCCCAATGCTTTTGATAGCGTTCGCTTGCTTTATTTTATAAAGAATAAGGCATACAAGGTTTTTAGTTACTTGTATGCCTTTATTTTTACGTTGTTCCTTTAAATTTAATTATTCGCCCTCAACCAATCTCTTTGTGTCAATGGCTATCATAAGCTCCTCGTTTGTCGGAATGACAAGCGTCTTAACCGTCGCGTCATCTGCGGAAATATCAACAGTGCCTCTTGTGCTGTTCTTGTCCGCGTCAATCTTGATACCCATAAATTCAAGTCCGCTTACGATTGCCGCTCTTGTCGCCGCGTCGTTTTCACCGACACCCGCCGTGAATACTACGGCGTCAATACCGCCCATAGCCGCGGCATACGCGCCTATGTCCTTCTTAACCTGGTATGAGAACATATCAAGGGCGAGCTGCGCTCTTTCGTTGCCCTCCTTAGCCGCCGCGGATAAATCTCTGAAGTCCGAGGAAACGCCGGAAATACCCGAAACGCCGCTCTGCTTATTCATCATTGAGTCAACCTCAGCCGCGCTCATACCCTTTTGATTAATCAAATATGTAACAACCGCCGGATCCATTGAGCCTGTTCTTGTACCCATGGGCACACCGTCAAGCGGAGTGAATCCCATAGATGTGTCAATGCACTTGCCGCCGTCAACAGCCGTGATTGATGAGCCGTTGCCAAGGTGACACGTAACTATCTTAAGCTCTGACGCGGGTTTTCCCAAAAACTCCGCAGCCTTTTGCGACACGTATTTGTGGCTTGTTCCGTGGAAGCCGTATTTTCTTATTCTGTCCTTTTCGTAATACTCATACGGAAGCGCGTACATATACGCTTTCGCCGGCATTGTCTGGTGGAACGCTGTGTCAAACACGCCTACCATCGGGGTGTTCGGCATAATCTTTTGGCAAGCCTCAATACCGATGATGTTCGGAGGATTGTGCAGCGGCGCAAGCGGCGTGCACTTCTCGAGCGCTTTCATAACCGCCTCGGTTACCATACACGAATCCGCAAATTCCTCGGCTCCGTGTACAACTCTGTGACCTACCGCGCCGATTTCGTCCATTGACTTGATAACGCCTATATTTTCGTCAACAAGCGCATCTATAACCATCTGAATCGCGTCGCCGTGATCCTTCATCGGCTTTTCGATTTTCGTCTTTTCGTCCTTTAAAACATTCGTATGCTGAAGATTTGAGCCTTCAATTCCTATTCTTTCACAAAGTCCCTTGGCAAGCACCTTTTCATCGTCCATATCGATAAGCTGGTATTTGAGCGATGAGCTGCCCGCGTTTATTACCAATATTTTCATATTAACATATTCCTTTCAGATATTATTTTTGTTTGTTTTAAGCGCCGATTTCACATATATCGGCTGTGCGCCATGCCTAAATTAAGCGTTAGATTGCGTGCATATCGGTTTTTCTTGTGTGCCGCCGCGTACGCTTGTACGCAAGCTTGCAAAAAATGGCTTAGGTGCGGGTTGTGCGCTGCACCCAAATTAAGCGTTAGATTGCGTGCATATCGGTTTTTCTCGTGTGCCGCCGCGTACGCTTTGTACGCAAGGCATACGAAAAAGCCGATAGGTGCGTGATATAACGCTTAATTTTGTGCCTGGATGGCGGTAATCGCAATAACCCCCGCAATATCCTCCGCGGAGCAGCCTCTTGACAAATCGTTTACGGGCTTGGCGATACCCTGGAGAACGGGTCCCAACGCGTCAGCCTTGGCAAGTCTTTGAACAAGCTTGTAGCCGATGTTGCCCGCGTCAAGGTTCGGGAATATAAGTACATTCGCGTTGCCGGCAACGTCCGACGCGGGAGCCTTTGACTTCGCCACGCTGTCGATAATCGACGCGTCAAGCTGCAATTCGCCGTCAAGCTTTAGCTCGGGAGCCTTTTCCTTGGCAAGCTTTGTAGCCTCTTGAACCTTTTCAACAAGCTCGCTCTTGGCGCTGCCGTATGTAGAATATGAAAGCATAGCCACTCTCGGCTCGCCGCCGACAAGCTGCTTATATGATTCCGCCGATGAAATTGCGATTTCGCTCAACTCGTCCGCCGTGGGATTTTGGTTAAGAGCGCAGTCTCCGAAAAGGAATGTGCCGTTATCGCCGTATTCGCAATCGGGGACATTCATAATGAAGAACGCCGATACAAGCTTTGTGCCCGGGGCCGTCTTTAAAATCTGGAGCGACGGGCGAATTGTATCCGTCGATGAGTGAACCGCGCCCGATACCATACCGTCCGCGTCACCCTGCTTAACCATCATAACCGCGTAATATGACGGGTCCTTTATTGTTTCCGCCGCCTGCTCGGGTGTTACGCCCTTTTTCTTTCTCAGCTCATAGAACGCGTTCGCGTATTCCTCGTTCTTTTCGCTGTTTTCGCTGTCAACAATCTCAATACCGTCAATATCAAGATTTTCCGCGTCCGCAATAGCCTTTACCTTATCCGGATTTCCGACAAGGATTACCTTTGCGTAGCCCTCTTTCTTTACCGTTTCCGCCGCCTTAAGGGTTCTGATTTCCTCACCCTCGGCAAGCACTATTGTTTTGATGTCTTTTTTAGCTCTTTCTTTAAGCTGTTCTACGAATGTACTCATCAGTCAAAACTCCTTATGTACTTTATTAGAATTTACATT
>JAJQAT010000123.1 GCA_021203665.1 Bacillota bacterium | reverse complement strand
ATATTTTTGTCGTGTTTATGTTTGAGTGCCCGAGGACGCTTGCGAGCTTTACGAGATTTTTCTCAACCGCATAGAACATCCGCGCGAACAGGTGACGGAAGTTGTGTGGGAATACCTTTTTATCCGACACTCCCGCTTTTTTGCAGAGCGATTTCATCTCGCGCCATATGCTTGTGCGGTCTATCGGTTTGCCGGTGCGGGTGATGAATATCGCGCCGGATTTTATGTCGTGTGCTTTCGCGTACTTCAACAGCTTTTTTGCGAGTGCGCCCTCTATTAAAATTGTGCGTGTTTTGCCTTTGTTTTTGATAACCGCCTCACGCTCTTTCGCGGCTTCGACCGTTATGTATTGCAGCTCCGACACGCGTATGCCGGTTCCGGCGAACGTTATCAGCATATGGTACAATCTGTCGTTGCCCTTGGCGGCTTTCAAGAGCCGCTTGTATTCCGCTTCGGTCAGCTCGCGCTCATCGTCCGCAAATGTCTGCGCCTGTATCCGCTCGGCTTTAAGGCGGCAGTCGGCGCGGTTGATAAAGTCAAAGAACCTATTCAGCGCCGCAATAGCTGTGTTGACGCTTCGCGCTGCGTGCGTCTCCAAAAGCCACGCCTTATACTCCATAGCCGCCACCTTGTCAAGCGCCCGTTCCCCAAGCCACGAAACAAACGCCGCCGCGTCCGCCGTGTATTTCGCGACGGTAGCGTCCGCCCGCTCCTCCGCGATTAAGTATGCCCTGAATTTTTCGATTAAGTTCATAATATGAATCCTCCTTTGTGGTTTTTTTATTCATATTATACCCGAACCGCAAAAGAAAAACGAAAAACCGTCGCGCCGACTCTCATTCCCGCAAGTGGAACAACAGAACCCCGATTTTATGGGTTAAGGTAAAAGGATATTACTTTGCAAGTTTCAAGCTATGCAGAGCTTGATTTTATGCGGTTTGTTTATGTTCTAAATTTCCACTTTTGAATTATTTTGACTATAAAAAGAAAAACGCAGACCGTAAATTTTATCTACAGCCTACGCTTATGTTTTCAAAAGGGACGTTTAGAAGTCCGATTTTGGAAGCTCAAGTAACTATATAATACTTCGCAAATTCCAAGCTCCGAAACCCCTGATTTTATGCGATTCGCTTATGCCCTAAACGTCCACCTTTCGATTGTATACTCCGATTTTCACAAATAAAAGAAAATTTTGCATTAAAACAGCATACCGTCAGTATTTATACCCTCGTTTTCAGGGTAAGACATCAAGCATATTATTTCATTTGCTTCAGACTCCGAGAGATAGCCTTTATGCGGTGCAAACCACCAAAAACGCTGTCACTGCAAAGAAAAAGCGGTATATCGCAAAACCCGCGATATACCGCTTTTTGTACCATGCTTGACAGCCTGTCGTAAAATTTGTTGTAATGCTGTCTTATGTGAGGCATGCATTTGCTCCGTTTTTTTGTTGTGTGATTTCGTAGGGGCGACCCTTGTGGTCGCCCGAATCCCTCCTCCGGCTCCGCCCATGCGAAATGCAAAGCATTTCGATCGCCTCCCTTTAACAAGGGAGGCTAAACCACTCCGTCACGGCTACGCCGTGCCACCTCCCCTAATAGTGGAGGCAAGCAGAGCACAGCCACAAATCCACCTCGTAGGGGTCGGCGCCTCGACGACCCTAAGGCTCCCCTATCTAGGGGAGCTGGCGCGGCGTAGCCGTGACTGAGGGGTTTGCGCCGCACTTGAAATGAATATAAAATTTTTTATCTTTCCTAATGTTCTTTTTGCAGCAAAAAGAACCAAAAACTCAAAGGGGGATTTCGATTTCCCCCTTTGGAACCCCTTGAATCGACTAAGGGAACTCTTTGTTCCCTTAGAACCCTCCGCTGTCGCTAAACCGCAAATCCACCTCGTAGAGGGCGCCTATTGGTCGCCCGCCCGTGCAATCCGCAAAAATATACACACAAATGATAATTTGTTGCAAAACAGCGCAAAATGTAGTATAATCATATATCATAGCTTGAAAGGAAACAAATGAAATGAGAAAGTTACTTGCGGTATGGCTTGGCAAGCTGCTCACGATAGCCGGCAAAATAGCGGGGAAGAAGTCCTCGTCATCGCCGGGGCATTACGCTCTTAAAATCTGTCCCGACCTTGTCGGCGTGCTGAACAAGTGCGTGACAAAGGGAATAATCGTAACCTGCGGCACGAACGGAAAAACAACCACCAACAACCTGATGGCATCGGCTCTTGAGGCAAAGGGGTACAAGGTCATCTGCAACAGGCTCGGCGCGAATATGCTCAGCGGCATAGCCACCACGGTTTTACAGGAAATGAGCATATTCGGCTCTCTCAAGGCGGATTATGCCTGCCTTGAAATTGACGAGGCGTACACGCCGATAGTATTCGACTATGTAAAGCCGGATGTTATGGTGATAACAAATCTCTTCCGCGACCAGCTTGACCGCTACGGCGAGATTGACATAACCTCCGACATAATAAAACGCGCCATCGCAAAGGTGCCGAATTTGAAAATCGTTTTAAACGGCGATGACCCGCTTTGCGTGCAGTTCGGCGGCGAAAAGAATGTGACCGCGTATTATTACGGCATTTCGGAAAGGGTTCTTCCTCAGCTTGACGATACCAAGGAGGGACGCTTCTGCCCGATGTGCGGCGCGGAACAGAGGTACAATTACTATCATTACAGTCAGCTCGGAGATTTCAGCTGCCCGTCATGCGGATTTAAGCGTCCCGAAATTGACTTTGACGTGAAAAATGTGTCGCTTGACACGCCTATGAAATTTGATATAAACGGACAGCATATGGAAATCAATTACAAGGGCTTTTATAACATTTATAATCTCATCGCGGTGTACGGCGCGCTGAATGTAATGGGAGAGAGCACGGACGATTTTGCCGCGCTTTTGACCGGATATAAGCCTCAAATAGGCAGAATGCAGGAGTATAAATTCAATAAACCCGTGGTACTCAGTCTTTCCAAAAATCCGGCGGGATTTAATCAGGCGATTGCCACGGTAAATACCGACAAACGCAAAAAGGACGTTATAATCGCCATTAACGATAAGGCAAACGACGGGCGCGATGTATCGTGGCTTTGGGACGTTGATTTTGACAAGATAGCCGATGAAAATCTTAACACGCTCACCACAACGGGCATACGCGTGTATGATATAAGCCTGCGTTTCAAGTACGCCGGCATTGAGGTTAATCATATGACGCATGATATGTCCGACGCGGTTTCGAGGTGTCTTAAAACCGACAGCGAGGTTGTGTATGTGCTTGTGAACTATACGGCGCTGTATTCAACCGAGGCGGTGCTTAAAAAGCTTGGAGGTGAGGCGTGATGAAAATAAAAATACTTCATCTTTATCCCGACCTGCTCAATCTGTACGGTGACAAGGGCAATATAGAATGTATGCGTAAGCGGCTTGAATGGCGCGGAATCGATGCGGAGGTTATCTCCTACACCTGTGAGGACACCGGCTTTGACTTATCCGATGTCGATATAGTATTTATAGGCGGCGGCTCGGACAGGGAACAGAAGATAGTCTGCGGCAGGCTTTTGGAGCATAAGGACGCGCTCAAGGAGTACGCGGAGGATAACGGCGCGCTTGTCGCCGTGTGCGGCGGTTATCAGCTTTTGGGAAATTATTATAAGCTCGAAAACGAAACCATAAGGGGACTTGAAATTCTCGATATTTATACCGAGCAGGGCAAAAAGCGTCTTATCGGCAATATTGTTCTGAAAGCGGATTTTACAGACGAAAGAATAGTCGGTTTTGAAAATCACGGCGGAAGAACATATATAGGCAGCCACACGCCGCTCGGCAAGGTTGAATACGGCTGCGGAAATCACGATAATGCCGGCAGCGAGGGCGTTATATATAAAAACGTAGTCGCGACATATCTGCACGGTCCGCTGCTGCCGAAAAATCCGGGATTGTGCGACTATATCCTGACAAACGCGATAAAACGCAAAAATCCCGATTTTAAAGGACTTTCTCCGCTTGATGACGAGCTTGAAAAAACCGCTAATCAATATATAGTAAAT
>JAJQAT010000233.1 GCA_021203665.1 Bacillota bacterium | reverse complement strand
TATCAGAATTACCAGCGACGCGATTACGCACAGAAGCATAAACGCGGGAACTATAAATCTGTTTGGTGTTTCCTCCTCGGAGGACTTCATTTCTGTCCAAAGCGTCTGCATTTCAAGATTTGCCTCATCGGACAGGTTACGGAAGGTTGTTGTTTTGGTTTCTATAAACTCGTCGTCGGGATAGGATATGCCGTTGTTTTTGACCTCGTCTTCAAGCATATCGAACGCCGCTTGATTGGGTGTGGAATACCCGATAAAATCCGTAACGGCGTATGCCACATCTCTCTCGCACAGGAAGTTTATATACATTTCCGCCGCCTCTTTGTTTTTGCAGCCCTTGGGAATACATACCGCGTCTATAAACAGGTTTGTACCGCTTTCGGGAATGACAAAATCAAGATCCTCGAATTCTTCCATAAGCGTTACGGCGTCGCCCGCGTAATACGGCGCGATTATCGCCTCGCCCGCGCCCATTTTATCGAATATTTCGTCCATTACATACGCCTGGACAACCTTTTTCTGCTCCTTTAATTTTTCCGCCGCCTTCTGCAGCTCCTCGCTGTCCTCTGTGTTAAGCGAAAATCCGAGCAGATTCTCCGCTATGGCGAACGCGTCGCGCGGGTTGTCAAACATCAGAATATTTCCGGAATAATCCTCGTTCCATAGAATATCCCAACCGATTTCCTCCTCGTCAACCACGGTTTTATCATAAATAATTCCGACCGTTCCCCATGTATACGGGACGGAATATTTTGAGCCGGGGTCATACTCGCTGTCTTGGAATTTTTCCATTATATTGCTGAAATTGGGTATATTGCTCATATCGAGCGGCTCAAGCATATCCTCCTTTATCATTCGCGAAATCATATAATCGGACGGAATGATAATATCATAGGTGGAGCCGCCGCCCTTGAGCTTCGCGTAAAGCTCCTCGTTGGTGGCGTAGGTGCTGTAATTTACCTTTATGCCGGTCAGCTTAGTGAATTCCTCGTTAAGGTCAAGCACGCCCTCGTCACTGCCGTCGGGAATGTATTCGCCCCAGTTATACACGTTTATCGACAGATCGCTGTCCTTGAACCGTGTATAATACTCCTCGTCCTCCACGCTGACGGTTTGTATTTCAACCTCCTCGGTTTCCTCGGCTTCGTCCTCGTATTCCTCTATATGCGAACAGCCGCACATAAGCGCAAGGGAAAGCGCCGTGAGGGCAATAATAAGCTTTTTCATTATTTAACCCCCTTTTTCAGCGCGCTTTTGCGCTCTATTATGTTTTTCACGACAAGCACTATTACCACAACCACGAAAATAATTGTGGAAAGCGCGTTTATTTCCGGACTTATTTTACGCCTTGTCATAGAATAAATCGTTATGGGCAATGTCTGCGATGTGGCGCCGCTTGTGAAGTAGCTTATTACGAAGTCGTCAAGGGAAAACGTGAACGACATCAAAAATCCCGACACCACTCCGGGCATAATTTCCGGCAGAACCACCTTGAAGAACGCCGATACCGGACTACAGCCCAAATCCTGAGCCGCCTCGTAAATATGCGGATTCATCTGTCTGAATTTCGGCATAATATTAAGAATGACATACGGAACGTCAAAGGTGATATGCGCGATTATCAGCGTTACAAATCCAAATTCAAAATTCATTCTCGCCGCGAAGAATACGAACAGCAGCATAAGCGAAACACCCGTTACAATTTCCGGATTAACTATGGGAATGTTCGTACCCTGCATCACGAGGGTTCTCGGCAGCTTTTTCATATTGTTTATGCCTATCGCCGCCGCCGTGCCGAGTATTGTGGCAGCCACGGATGCCGCAACGGCAACGATAATTGTATTCAAAAGCGATTTCATAATCAGCTCGTTATGAAACAGCTTTATATACCAGTCAAATGTAAATCCCGAAAATACACTTCGGCTTTTGGTCACGTTGAATGAGAACACTATAAGCACGAAAATCGGTATATACAGGAAAAGCAATACAAGAGCCATATAGGCTTTTGATAATTTTTTCAATTAAATCCCACGTCCTTTCTTTTTACATAAGAACTCTGTCGTCGTCCTCGTCGAATTGATTAAGTATAGTCATAATCAGCAGTATAATCACCATAAGCACAAGCGAAATTGCCGCGCCTAAGTTGGGATTATAGGAATTGCCCAAGAACTGCATTTCTATAAGGTCGCCTATGAGCAAATTTGAGCCGCCTCCGAGCATTCTTGAAATGATAAAGGTACTTATCGCCGGAACAAACACCATTGTAATTCCGGACATTATACCCGGCATACTCAAAGGAACAATGACCTTGAACAGAGTTTTTCTGCCGTTGCAGCCCAAATCCTGAGCCGCCTCGATAACGCTTATGTCAATCTTTTCCATAACAGTGTAAAGCGGAAGTATCATATACGGAAGATAATTATAAACCATTCCCAAAACAACCGCTCCCTGCGTGTTAAGCATCTTAAAGGGTCCCAGACCGAACAGTGAGAAAAAGCTGTTTATAAGACCGTTATTTCCCAAAAGCGTCATCCAAGCGTAGGTTCTTAAAAGAAAGTTCATCCACATCGGCAGCATAACTATCATAAGCATGGTGCTTTGATAGCTTTTATCGCTGCGCGCGAGTATCAGCGCGAGCGGATACGCTATGATGAGACAAATTACCGTGGCAATCGCCGCCAGCCAAATTGAGCGTATAAATATGTTTGTGTACTGCGATACCGACGCGAGATTGTCAAGCGTAAAAGCGCCGTCGCTTGTTGTGAAGGCGAAGTATGCCACCATTATAAGCGGCACGATTATAAATACTGCCATCCATAAAAGATATGGGGCGGAAACCAATTTTTTCATATTCTCGCCCTCCTACATCTTATTCATAATATGTATATCATACGGGTCAAAGGTTATTCCCACGGTGCTGCCTGCGTCCGCTGCCTTTGTGGAGTGCACAAGCCAGTCGTGGTCGTATGCCTCGATAAGCATTTCATAATGCACGCCCTTAAAAATAACCGACCGTACCACGCCGGAAATGTGCGCGTTATCCGGCGGCACAAGCTTTATGTCCTCGGGACGTATAACGACATCAACGCTTTTGTTTTCGCCGAATCCCTTGTCCACACATTCAAATTGGTGACCGCTTATTTCCACAAGCAAATCCCTTACCATCATACCGTTTAGGATATTGCTTTCGCCTATGAAGTCGGCGACGAACGCATTTTTCGGCTCGTTGTAAATATCAACCGGCGAGCCTATCTGCTGAATATCGCCGTTATTCATTACGACCACCGTATCGCTCATAGTGAGCGCCTCCTCCTGGTCGTGAGTTACATATATAAACGTAATTTCGAGACGCTGCTGCATACGCTTAAGCTCCGTCTGCATTTCCTTTCTCAGCTTGAGGTCAAGCGCGCCGAGAGGCTCGTCCAAAAGAAGTACCTTCGGCTCGTTCACAAGAGCTCTCGCTATTGCCACTCTCTGCTGCTGTCCGCCCGAAAGACGGTCGATGGAGCGCTTTTCATATCCGCGCAGGTTTACAAGCTCAAGCATTTCACCGACTCTTTTTTGTATTTCCTTGTCGGAAAATTTCTTCACCTTAAGTCCGAACGCGATGTTGTCGAACACGTTCAGGTGCGGAAACAGCGCGTATCTTTGGAATACCGTGTTTACATTACGTTTAAAGGGAGGTATATTATTAATCTCCTTACCCTCAAATTTTACGCTGCCGCTGTCCGGCTTTAAAAAGCCGCCTATAATACGCAGCGTGGTTGTTTTGCCGCAGCCCGAGGGCCCCAGCAATGTCACAAACTCTTTGTCCTTAATATCAAGATTGATATTGTTTAAAATTTGCTCGCCGTCAAATGAAACGGCGATGTTTTCAAGACTAATAATATTTTTGTTCAACTCTCTACCTCCCAATTTGTTTTTTGTTCTTTAATCCGCTAAAGCGGTAAGGAAATTATAACATATAATATTTAGATATTGCAACATAAAAAACAGTGATTTTACAAATAATTTAGGTGTTTCCGCCGCGGGGAGCTTTGCGATTATTTTACAAATCAGAATATAAATTGACATTGGCTGAGGTATATGGT
>JAJQAT010000077.1 GCA_021203665.1 Bacillota bacterium | reverse complement strand
CAGTAGGATAGAGCGACCGCCTCCTAAGCGGTAGGCCGGAGGTTCGAATCCTCTTAGCGACGCCAAAACCGAAACACCGTAAAAACAGAGTGTTTCGGTTTTTTATTTGCTTAAAATATCAAAAGCATATTAAACTTGCGCTTTAAGTTTTTTTCTGATATAATACTCTCATAAAGAACAAGGAGAAAGCATATGGCATTATATACAATATCGGATTTGCATTTGCCTCTCGGAATAGATAAGCCTATGGACAAATTCGGAAAAAATTGGGAGAATTACGTGGAACGGCTCGCTGAGAATTGGCAGAGCCGCGTCGGGGATAACGACACCGTTGTATTGCCCGGGGATTTTTCGTGGGCGACCTATCTGGAGCAGAGCGTCAAGGATTTCGAGTATCTTCACCGTTTAAACGGCAAAAAAATATTGTTAAAGGGCAATCACGATTACTGGTGGACAACAATGAACAAGCTGCGCGAATTTACCGCGCTCCGCGGCTTTGACGATGTGGAATTTTTACAGAATAATTCCTTTAGATACGGGGACATAGCCATATGCGGTACGCGCGGCTGGATTAATCCCTCATGGGATAATTTCGGCGCGGAGGATAAAAAGATATTCGACAGGGAGGTACAGCGCCTTGAGCTTTCCCTAAAGCACGCGGGGGACTGCGGCGAAATATACGTGTTCACGCATTATCCGCCGCTGCCGCTGTCAAGGGAGCCGAACGCCTTTACCGAAATGATGAGGCAATATCCCGTTACAAAATGTATATACGGTCATCTTCACGGAGCGGCGCACAGAAACGCCGTAGAGGGCGATATAGACGGAATAGAATACACGCTTGTGTCGGGAGATTACACGGCGTTTAACCCGATAAAAATACACGATTAGGAGAGTTAAAACCATGAAGCTTATGCTTGCGTCCGATATACACGGCTCCGCGTATTACGCGGAAAAAACGCGCGCGGCGTATATCGATGAAAATGCCGAAAGGCTGATACTGCTCGGCGACCTGCTTTATCACGGACCGAGAAACGATTTGCCCAAGGACTATGCGCCCAAAAGGGTTATAGAAATACTGAATGGGCTTAAAAGTGAAATATTGTGCGTGAGAGGAAACTGCGACACGGAGGTTGACCAGATGGTGCTTGACTTCCCGATAATGGCGGATTACGCCGTTATATGCGTTAACGGAAAAACGATGTATCTTACCCACGGTCATAAATTCAATCCCGAAAATCCGCCCAAATTAAAAAAGGGCGATTACCTAATAAACGGTCACACGCATATACCCGCGAATGAGAATATGGGAGATTTCACATACATAAATCCGGGCTCGGTGTCCATACCCAAAGCCGGAAGCGGTCACACGTATATGATATATGAAAACGGCGAATTTACATTAAAGGAGCTTTAAATAAATATTTTGAATTAAAAACAGCCGTCACGCGGTAACGGCTGTTTTGTTATTTTTCGCTTTTTTCTTGTGCTTTTTGCATTTTAAATGCGTGTCGGGCGTCAAATGACCTATTTCAATCTCAAAGCATTCCTCCAGCTCGTCAAGACCGTCAAGGCTGTAATCCTCAAGTATGCGGATAAGCACCTCGGCGCAGGCGTAAGCGTCGTCATATGCCTGATGATGGTGGAAATGTATTCCGAGAGCGTCGCAAAGATTATTGAGTTTGTGGCTTTTAAGCTCCGGATACGCTTTTTGCGACAGCTTAACGGTGCATAAATAGTCAAAGGTGGGGAACGGTATATTAAAATGCTCTAGCGTCGCGCAAAGCGCGCCCACATCAAAATCGGCATTATGCGCCACAACCGTTTTGTTTTCAAGATACGGCTTTATCATGGGCCAATATTCGTCAAAGGTAGGCTTGTCGATAACCATATTCGGCGTTATGCCGTGTATGCGTATATTATAATCATTGAACTCAAACGGCTCGGGCTTTATTAAAATTTCTATCCTGTCGGTTACAATATTATTTTCCACCACACACAGTCCAAGACTGCACACGCTTGTATAATTTGAGGTGGCTGTTTCAAAGTCTATAGCTACAAAATCCATATTAATCTCCATTCTGCCGCCTTGCGGCGGCACAAATCATAACGTGGAAAAGAAACAAGCAGATTAGTATTATGAGGAGTGTAGTCGTATGTGTATACGTCAAGCTCCGAATAATGCTGAGATGCGCAGTTTATTTTTCGCGTTATTTTATTATACAACTTTTTTTGCACATTGTCAAAGGATATAGCTGTAACTTATAAAAAAATCCCGTATAACGGCTCAGCCGCCATACGGGAAAGCTTTTTATTTGTATTTATCCTCCAAATCGTTGAGCTCGGGGTCATCGTCGGAAAGGGTATGAATGTCCGCGTTAAGAATATCCGCCGTCTGCTGTGCCTCAAGATTTTTCTGCTCCTTATACTTTTTCCACCAGGTGTAAGCAAGGAAAGCCAATATAACAACCGCCGCGCATATTACGACGTATACGATTGCCGGCACCGTTTTGCTCATAATTCTGTCCGCCGCGTCGCTGAATGCGTCGGCGAACATTTCCTCGTCGCTCTTGTCCGAAACGAAGTAGGAGTCGATATAATCGAGCAAAATATCGCAAGCCTCATCGTCCATTACCGTTTTCGCCTGCGCGCCGCATACGTACCACATATTGTAATCAACGCCGCCGTCAAGACAATGGAACAGGAGAAGAATATGCCCCTCGTCCGGACAAAGCTCGTCGTAAAGCTCCGACGCGTATGTCTCCATATCCGATGATGTCGGCGACTGAGTTCCGTTTACGGTATCGGTGATGTAAATCAGAGGGTGAACGCCTGTTTTGCTGTAAAAGTCTTTTAATCCTTTGTTGAGAGTGGTTGAATTTCTTATCCAACCCAATTCGTCAACATAAAAATCCGTGCTCGTGGTATACTGCGAATCCAGCTTTGTACGGCTGACAGTCGACTGCGTGATGCTTGAATTTGACGCGAGCGACGCCGTAATGCCGCTTACCGAAAATACCGCGACCATTATAATCAAAACTATCGCCATAATGCTCAGCGAGCATCCCGGCATACATCCTCCGCGGGGACGGCGCGGTCCGTATCCGCCGTAACCGGGGTGAGGTGCGCGCGGAGGGGGATAATTACCTCTCGGAGGAGGACCTCCGAAGCCGCCGCCCGAAAATCCGCCTCTCGGCGCGGAGCCTCTGCCCATTGAAGAGCCTCCTCTGCCCATGGATGAGCCGCCTCTTCCGCCCGAGGACATTCGTCCGCCGGATGAACGCGCGGACGAAGAGGAGTGACCGCCGGACGATCTGCCGCCGCCGCTGCTTCCGCGTCCCATATTATAATCCCATCTCAGCCTTTATGCGAGCAAGCTCGTCATCTACGGACTGAGAATTGATACCCGAATATCTTGCCTCGGCTGTAGCCGCCTCATCCTCCGGTGAGGTGTTAAGCTCGCTCATGGCGTTTGCCTCGTCCAGCTCGCGTTGAGCCTTTTCCTCCATAGCGGCAAAAGCACCCATGGTGCCGCCGATTTTGTCGCTCATCTCGCTCATTTTATTTACCTTTTGCTGAGTCTTGGCAACGGACATCTGACCCTTTACATTGTCGCGGCGAATCTTAAGCGCGGCGATGTCGTTTGTCAGCTTGTCGTGCATTTTACGCATATTTTCCGCGTTTAAATGAGCGGTGTCGTATGTCTTTTGCAGTGTTACCAGACCCGCCTCAATTTCCTGCTTCTTTGTGATGAATATTTTCGCGTCGCCGTCATTTCCCGCCGCGATTGCCTTTTTGGTCAAATCCTGATAATGAGCAATCTTTTCGGATGCGTCGTCAAGCGCTCTCTTGGCTTTGGTTTCCTCCGCCATAACGGACGCTGTTTCCTTCTTTACCTCCGCCAAATCCTCCATTGCACTGCGCAGATATTGGTCAACCATTTTCTCGGGGTTCTCACACTTGTCGATAAGCGCGTTTACGTTCGCGGATAAAATATCCGAAACTCTTGATAAAATTCCCATGCTGATAATCTCCTTTCGATTTATTTATTCTAATAATTATAACACAAATTTAATTTTATGTCCATATAAAT
>JAJQAT010000135.1 GCA_021203665.1 Bacillota bacterium | reverse complement strand
TACTTACAGTATCAGAAGATACGCGCGCACTACTCTGCTGCCCATTCATTTGGTCGGCGGACTGCGCGAAGACCGTATCTTCTGATTTTATTTTGCTCTGACTTCGAGTAACGGTGTTCGGCATAAGCTCCGACGGCGAGGAAACGCCCTTTTCCGCCATAATAGCCTTTAGCGCCGTGTTCTCGCTCGGCTCGCTTTCCTCCAAGCTTTCCCAACTCTCCTCCGAATAAGCCTCCTCGTTTTCTGTTTCTAAATTTTCTTTCATAGAGTACTTGACATCGCCGTCATTTTGTGGTACTCTATTATCAAAGACAGTGACTGCTGGCGTGTCGACTGTTTCACCTTGTGATTCAGCTGCCGCCCTTTCAGCACTGTCTTTATTTTTGTACTCAAACGTACTGCCGTCCGGCATTAACAGTCTGTGTACTTTATAATAATTCTTGCCGTCTTCCTGTCGTATAACTGCCGCCATATTGCCGCGTTGCCCGTTTATTTCTACAGGCGCGGCGATTGTCAATGTGATATATCCTCTTTGCTTGTGATTCGAATTGGAGTTAATTTCAATTCCGTCTTTTAATACATTGGGCAATGCCGAATACGCCGCAAGCTCACCTTCACTTTTCAAATACCTAAGACTGTTGCTTACCCTGTTTTTATCAATAAGAATAGTGCCTACACCTTTACGCTCAACCTTATAATCATAGGCTTTAAATATCTCCATTATATCCTTAAGATTTCCGCTTCTTCCCTTGTCTTTGACATAAATATTATCTTGTACAAATACAGGCTCTGAATTATTAAGAATATCGCTTGCATTATTGATTTCCTCTTTTATTGATTTCCCTGCGTTTCCCTCTTTCGCGGAGTATCTCACATCGGGATTGTTCTTGTCGAACCGCTTAGACAGCGGAATAATATTCCCGCCGTCGTCATACGTAACGTCAAGTGTTTTGCTATTGTCCTCGCCGTCCGCGCTGTACCCGTTTTCGGCGGCTTTCGCTTTGAGCATATCCGAAACGTCCTCGCCGCGCAGCACCTTCAATCTGTAGTCCTCGTCCTTAACCGCGATGCCTTTTGACGCGTTCTGTTTATCGCTCAGCAGCTCCGACGGAATATATTTGTAAAAATTTCCGTATTCGGGGTTGACTTCCTTTAACAAATCTGGTATACTTATCTCATCAGAAAATGCGCGAGTGTAATTCGTCTGTGTTTCATTTGAAACGACAGGGGGGTGCACCAAGACCGTATTTTCTGATTTTATTTTGCCCAATGTAATGCTTACATGCAGCTTGTTATTATCTACAGAGTTGTCGTTAAATTCCTTTATATGAAATTCTACCGGAACAATATTGTTTCCGTCCTCAAACGCGCTAAGCAATACATAGTCATATTTAAGATTTTGATTTTCCTTGATTGTACCCGTGTATTTATCAGTGTTCACTGCAATCGGCACGGCATTGTTTACAACATCGTCGAATACATACAGCATTTTTGCAAAATCGGAATAATCGTTTGATATATTACCTTGCTTATGAACGCTCTCATTCAGCGAATTATGTGAATAGTTGAAGTCAAGCTCCACATTCTCATTGCTGTAGCCCTTGAACACTCCGAACTTATCACCCAATTCTCTTAAAGTCTTTCCCGCTTGCTTTCTGTATGTGTTTTGCAGCTGTGTAATCTTTTCCTCGCTTAAATGCTCGCTGTTTCCCGTGTATTCCGCTAATTTGATATTCGTATTTTTAAGTATCTCCGCACGCTCCTCGTCTGACATATCCGCGGTTATCTTTCCCTCGTCCGTTCCCTCTTTCATGGAGTACCGCACATCGGGATTATTCTTGTCGAATGTTCCGACGTTATCCGTCGCCGACTTTATCTGCTCCGGATTGAAAACGGCGTATTGACCGTAAAGATTATCAATAAGTCCGTCGTAACCCTGTTTCTGCAAAAAATCTCTGATTTCGGACGGATTTTCCTCGATTATCTCAAAATAATCGTAATCGCCGCCTATAAGGTCGCGAAGCTCCTGCTTGCCTGCGGAATACATCCCATAAAATTGATTTCTGAAATTCTTCGCGTCCTGCTCCGTGTTGATTGTAATCGGATTTTTGATTTCCAGATATACCGGCATAACATTATTGCCGTATTTCCTTGCGGTATACTTTGAATTGGAAAAATAAAATCCCTCACCGACATAATCGCCGCTCGGCTCGTTTGAGTTGTACTTTTCCCTATCAAAAACCGTGAAACTGCTGTTTGTTCCGTGATATACCACTTTCGGCGTTCCGTCCTCATTCACAACCTTGCTCGCACCCTCGGGGTCGCTTTCCCAGTCCCCAAACCAAGCCTTAAACGCGTCCGTTTTCGTCTGCGCCGCATTATTTTCCGAATTTTCTTTAGCGGAATACTTGACATTTTCCTCGGAATTGGATATACTGTTATCAGAAGATAGATGGTTGTGTGCGAGTCCCTCCTGCGTTTTGCGGGTTGAGGACACGTCGCCTACATCTATCTTTTTTGTGTTTGAAAGAGAGTATAATATCTTCCGTCCATCGTGTGCTTTTGCTATATTCAGTGTAGTTTCGTATATATTCCCGTTTTTGTCCTGCATATAGGCTTTTTTAAATTCCCAACCATTTTCGTCAAGCCACTTATGATTATTTTCGGTATTGCTTACATCAGCCTGTGCCGTCTGTAATAATTCGTCGATATGCACCACGCCTAAGATACTTGAATTTCCCCTGGTGCGCGCCAACTTGTCAATTACTCTGTGATTGCTATTCATACCATCTTTGGTTACTCTCTCGCCTTTTTTCGCAAAAGATATAACCTCGGAGTTGTTCCCGTCATAAACCTCTATATCCTCTCCTGCAAGATTATTGTATACATATTTAGACAATATTCTGTTCCAATTACGCGGTTTTGTATTCTTAAATAAATTTGTATCAAGAATTACTCCCTGTCCGTAATCTCCGTTTTTACCCTTAATCTCAGCTATCGAATACCTCACCTCGCCGTTGTCCGCCGCTGTTTGGCTTTCCGTTGCGGATTTAAGCGCGCTGCTCCATAGCTTTTCCGCCTTGTTGAGCTGCGAATATGTAACCTCCACGCCCATACGGCTTGTAAACGGTGATGAGGTCGCTGTTTTTATTCCCGCCTTCGCGCTCTTTATCGCGTCCAAAACCTTATCCGCAAGCGTCGGATTTTCCTTTACAAAGCTGTCTATGCTGCCCTTGTCGCCGAAAAAGCTCTCGGCAAACTCCGCCGCGATTTCCTCCCGCGCCACGTCGTCCGTATACCCGAACTTGCTTTTAAGCTCCGTCATTCTGCTTTCCACCGCCTGCGCGTTCGTGTCCGTCGCCGCCTGTAATATGTAGCTTTCAAAGGTAGATTTAAAGTAAGCTCGGTGCATATCTACGTTATAGAAGACTATTTCGCATGACCTTTGATATGACGACGCTAAAATAAATATAGCGGAGATATGAAACGATATGAGTATGATACGCGGATAAACGGCAGAAACAAGGTGTGCGAAACACAAATTAAATTTGGAATATCCGCAGTATGGAATCCACGCGCCCCGAGTGGGGCGCGACTTAATGATTATTCAAACTGGGATTTGGACACCGTGACGATTTCAATCCACGCGCCCCGAGTGGGGCGCGACTTGTAAAAAATCGCGGGTTTGGTTAAGCCGACGCTATATTTCAATCCACGCGCCCCGAGTGGGGCGCGACTGTTTTCGGTGATTTTATTATACTATTTATTTTGCCATTTCAATCCACGCGCCCCGAGTGGGGCGCGACGCCTCCTCTCAATAAAATAGCGCTCCTCATATGAATTTCAATCCACGCGCCCCGAGTGGGGCGCGACTTCGCATAATTCCTATCATTTTCGTGACCTCACATTTCAATCCACGCGCCCCGAGTGGGGCGCGACTTGGAAAATTTGGAGCTGCCTCGGAGTAAGCCGAATTTCAATCCACGCGCCCCGAGTGGGGCGCGACCGGCTAATCGCGTGATGTTGTCGTATGACGGTGTTTTCATTTCAATCCACGCGCCCCGAGTGGGGCGCGACGCGAGCTTATAGCGTTGCAATG
>JAJQAT010000166.1 GCA_021203665.1 Bacillota bacterium | reverse complement strand
AAAAAAAACTGCGTCAATACCCTTGATTTTTATGGAAATTTGCTATATAATTATATGAGAAACTCTGATTGGAAGGAAAGAAGGAAGGGGTTACATGAATTACGATATTGATTATCTCAATCTGCTGGCGCAGCAGTACCCGACGGTTAAATCCGCCTCGACGGAAATTATCCGTTTGCAGTCGAGGCAAAAGCTGCGCAAGCTTACCGATCATTTTATGAGCGACATACACGTCGAATACGAATCGTTTCTGCATATCCTCAAAAACGCGTCCGGCGTTATCAAGGACAAAATCACCTCCACATACGGGCGCACTCTGTCCGAGCATGACAGGCAAATCCTCGCCACGCTCATCTATTATCCCGAGCAAAAGCTTGACATTATAAAGCAGGAGGTCGAGGATATAAACGACTGGTACAAGATTACTCTTTACCGCCTTATAGAAATATGCAGGGTTGTCGCGTCGAAGTACACCCGCGCGAGCATTCGCGAATTTCTGCCCGAGGCGTTCGGCAGTACCATCGACGAGCTTATCCATGCCAACACCGATTTCGGCTCCGACAAGACCGATTATTACAACGAGTCGATTTCCACTATAGTCGAGCTGGGTCAGGCGGACGATTTTATCGTTGAAATTTCAACTCTTATACAGAATTTGGCAATAGGCCGTCTGCACATCATCGGCGATATTTTCGATCGCGGTCCGAGAGCGGATATTATTCTCGACACTCTCATTAATTATCACAGCGTGGATATTCAATGGGGCAATCACGACGTACAGTGGATGGGCGCGGCGGCGGGCTCGCTCGCGTGTATCGCAAACGTGCTTGCCATATCGACGAAATATTCCAATTTCGACTGTCTGGAGGACGGCTACGGAATTAATATGCGTCCCTTGACGGTGTTCGCCCTCGAAACCTACGCCGACGATCCGTGCGAGTGCTTTATTCCGCGTAATCCGAATATGGTGCGCATATCTCAGCACGATGAAAATTTCTGGGCAAAGGTACATAAGGCAATTTCGATAATACAATTCAAGCTTGAGGGTCAGATTATTCTGCGCCATCCGGAATTTAATATGAATAATCATCTTATGCTTGACAAGATTGATTACAAAAACGGCACTATCACTCTTGAGGGTAAGACGCACAAGCTCAAGGACACGAATTTCCCGACGATTGACCCCGAAAACCCGTATGAGCTTACTCAAAGCGAAAAGGAGCTTATGGGTCTTTTGCGCTCGTCGTTTATGCGGAGCGAAAAGCTTCAGCGTCATGTGCGTTTTCTTTACGAAAAGGGCAGTATTTATTTGGCGTATAACAATAATCTGCTGTACCACGGCTGCATACCGATGAACAGCGACGGCACATTCACCGAGGTTACGCTTGCCGGCGAAAAGGTAAAGGGTAAGTCGCTTATGGACAAAGCCGACCAGCTCGCACGCGACGGGTATTTCGCACGCGGCGGCAGCGCGGAAAAGGAATACGGAAAGGATTTCCTGTGGTTCCTGTGGTGCGGATGCTATTCGCCGGTGTACGGCAAAAATAAAATGACGTCGTTTGAAAGGTATTTTATCGAGGACGAAAGCACTTGGGTGGAAATTAAGGACGAATATTATCATCTTATAGAAAAGCCGAGCATTTGCGATAAAATATTAAAGGAATTCGGCATCGATACAAAGGCGTTCTCGCATATAATAAACGGTCACGTTCCCGTTAAAATCAAAAAGGGCGAAAGTCCGATAAAGGCGGGCGGCAAGCTGCTCGTCATAGACGGCGGATTGTCGAAGGCGTATCAAAAGGTAACCGGACTTGCGGGATATACGCTGTTGTTTAACTCTCACGGACTTCTTTTGAGCGCGCATGACGCGTTCGAGTCCGTCGAAAGCGCGATTAAGGAGGAAAAGGATATTCACTCCACGCTTGACGTGGTCGAGCTTGCTCCGAACAGGCTCCTCGTGGAGGACACCGACGCCGGCAAGGCTCAGTCAAAGAAAATATGCGACCTCAAAGCGCTTGTGGAGGCATACCATACCGGCAGGGTGAAGCAATACTGACGAAAGGATTTTCAATAAATGAATTACAAACACAAACCTCTGCATATCTCAACCCCCGTGCCGAACGGCACATACGAGGTGACCGTTACCGTTACCGCGCACGAGGATATTACATTTACAATTTTAGCGCAGTCGCGCCGCTTTATGGCGCAGGACGTTACGCTGAAAAAGGGATGCGCGGAGGATATAACCTTTAACGTGAGCGTGTGCGATTATCACAAAAACAACGAGGATTTTACCGCGGTAAAGGGCGTTGATATTTATATTATGTGCGACGGCGATTTTTCGGCGGTATCGGCGGTGTCGCCCGCGGAAATTCCCACAATATATATCGCCGGCGACTCGACCGTAACGGATCAGCCCGCGGAATATCCGTACACTCCCGCGTCCACGTACTGCGGCTGGGGACAAATGCTGCCGCAATTTTTGAATACCGGTATCGCGGTGGAAAATCACGCGCAGTCGGGTTCCACAACGGAAGATTTCAAAAATGTAAATTTTACGGCGTTTAAGGATAAAATTAAGGCGGGCGATTTTCTTATTGTCGAGTTCGGTCACAACGATCAGAAAATCGAATCGCTCGACGCGTTCGGCGGCTATACGGAAAATCTGAAATATTTTATCGATTTTGCCCGCGAAAAGGGCGCCGTGCCTATAATTTCCTCGCCGATAAACAGAATTATCTTCAAGAAGGACGGCACTCTGATGAATCTTCTCGGCGATTACAGAAACGCCGTCAAAAGGGTTTGCGGTGAAATGGACGTCGCGTTTATCGATTTATGGTCGCGCACCACGGAATTTTTCGAGGCGGCGGGAGCCGTCAAGGCTTGGGATTACTTCTGGGGCAACGGCACAGACCGCGACTATACCCATACGAACGACATAGGCGGAAATATAATCGCGCGGTTTGCCGCGGACGAGATAATTAAAAACGACGTCCGCCCCATAGCCGATTTAATCAAAAGGGATATGATAGGCGTGGAAATGCCCGAAAGGGATGATTCCGCCGCGCCGTGCAACGCAAAGGAATTGGAGCATATCAAAACCATAGGACTTGTAAATATCCCCGACCTTGCGGATATTGACAAGGATATTACCGATATTTAAAAAAATGCCGACGGGTATGTACTTCATACCTGCCGGCAGTTTTTTCAGCATCTGTAAAGTAAACCGTTCATTAAATCGTCAAGAGCCATTTTCTTCGCTCTGTTATGCAGCTTTTTACCCGTGGCGTTTCTCGGGATTTCCGCTGTAAACTTATAATACCTCGGTCTTTTGTAATTCGCAAGCATGGGACTTTCCTTGCAGTAGCATTCAAGCTCGTCATAGGTAAGCGACTCGTCCGCCTTTACGATGTACGCCGTGACAAGCTCGCCGCGCGCCTTGTCCGGCACGGAGGTTACAATGCAGTCGGCAACCTTATCAAAGGTGCTTAAAACCTCCTCGACCTGCGTCGGGTAAATATTTTCGCCGGACGAAATAATCATATCGTCCTTACGGCCCTTTATGCTTATATAATTGTTCTTATCCCATGTGCCGAGGTCGCCGGTATACGCGTAGCCCTTGTAAAACTTGCTTTTTGTCTCCTCTTCGTTATTGAAATAGCAGTAGGACGACTTGGCGGAGCTTTTTATAATAACCTCGCCCACCTCCATACCATCCTTTGCCGCCTCGTCGTCAGGCTCGGCGCGTCTGTCCGGATAGGATTTAACCACTCTCACCTCATCGTCAAGGCATGAGCCGCCCGCCGTGCCCGCCATTTCCGGCAAATCAAACGGACGCAGGAATGTGTTCCAAAACGTTTCCGTAGTGCCGTAGCCGTTAAATATATTGGGCGTAAGCACCCTTTGATACTTTATGCAAGCCGCTCTCTCAAGCGGGCTTCCCATCGTCACTATACCCTTGAGCGAGCTTAGGTCGCGCAGCTGTCTCTCCTGCTCAAACGTGAGACGCTCCAGCACGGTCGGCACTCCGACAACAAACGTAATACCGTACTTCTCAATAAATTTAAGGCATATATCCGCGTCAAACTTCGGCATGATAACGATTGTGCCGCCCACGTAGAACATCGGAGCGGGTCCGGTGTTGTCAAGAGTAACATGGTATACACATGTGAAAGGACATGGTATACACATTTG
>JAJQAT010000030.1 GCA_021203665.1 Bacillota bacterium | reverse complement strand
CTTAATCTGTTGGCGAATACGTTTACAAACCTTACCAATGCGGCAAGAGCGAGCATGACAATGCCCCAAAAAATAATTAAACGAATATTTTTGGTCGGTGCCGCGCTGTCAATCATGTATTCAAGAACGTAGGGAATTAACAGTTCAAGCACGGTTCCGATAAATTTTGAAATCATACATACCGCAACCAGTCCCTTGTACCGGCTGAGATAGGAAAACATAAATTTCATTTTTCATCCCCTCCGAAGCTCGGACTTTCAAGCAGCTTTTCCAAAAGAGCGATGAGCGTTTGCATCTCATCCGCGCTGAGCGACTTATAACGCTCGGCAAGCATCTCATCGGTCAGCGTCGGGTTAAATTCGATTCCCTTCGCCGTAAGCGAGAGCATTATTTTACGCTTGTCCGCCTTGTCCCGCTCTCTCTTGAGCATACCCCTGTCCTCAAGCTTTGAGATAAGCTCGCTCGCGGAGCCGGGGCGAATGCCCAAATTTTCCTGAACCTCGCGCTGGCTCAGCGTCCCGCGCTCCTTTAGGAGCCGCAGAACCGCCGCCTGCCGCGGGTGTGTGTCGCATCGGTGCAGATAATGTCCGCATCGGTGCAGAGCCCTGTTTAAGCGCAGCTCCGGCATTTCCGCCTCACAGCGCTTTTCATCTTTTTCGTTCATAATAAATTACCTCCGGTAAAAACATTAGGTACCTAAATTTTATCACCGCCGATTTTGAATGTCAAGAGCTTTTAATATAATTTGATGATGCTATTTAAAATAAAATCGGCTTTAAATAAAAAAAGCCTTGACTCCGTTATAATGGTGGAGTGTAAAATATAGCTGAATTAATATACCGCGCGTCACGCGTGGCGGATATATATTCGGGACATTGTCCCTTTGTTAATTGCAGGAGGTAAAAATGAGTAAAAATGATACTGTTATACAAAATCCTTTAGGCGTCGCACCGTTGGGAAAGCTGCTTGTTAAATTCGCGCTTCCCGCGACCGTCGCGTTGGTTGTGAACGCGCTGTACAATATAGTCGATCAGATTTTCATAGGACAGAGCGTGGGATATTTGGGAAATGCCGCGACAAACGTAGTTAATCCGCTTATGGTAATAATGCTCGCTGCCGCGACGCTGTGGGGCGACGGCTGCGCATCCTTCATAAGCCTCCAGCTTGGCAGGGGAAACCGTGAAAACGCTTCCTCGGGTATGTGCAACACCTTTGTGGCGTCGTTTATAGTGGGATTGGCTATAATGGCAGTCTCCATGATTTTCATGGAGCCGCTGTGCCGGCTTTTCGGAGCCTCTGAAAATTCACTGCCGTATGCGATGGAATACGGTTTTATTATTGCGCTTGGATTCCCTTTAATGGCGGTTCTCAATCCCGTCACGGCATGTATACGAGTGGACGGAGGAGCGACCTACGGTATGGTTGGATTGCTAGTCGCCTGCAGCTCGAATATTGTTCTCGACGCGCTTTTTTGCTTGAAATTCGGCTGGGGAGTGCGCGGAGCCGCCATAGCCACCGTAATAGGCGAGCTGATAAACGTCTTGTGGGTTCTCGCATACATACCGAGAATGAAAAATGTGTCCGTAAGGAAAAAATATTTCCGCCCGAATATGTCCGCAGTCAAAAGAATTGCCGCTTTGGGCGCGTCAAGCTTTATTTTGCAGCTGTCGTTCGCGCTTATATCCGCCGTTGCGAATAATTTGCTCGCGGCATACGGCGCGGTGTCAAAATACGGCGCGGATATAACCGTTGCGGCGATGGGGATCGCGATGAAGATAAATCAGGTCGCTTTGAATGTGGTACAGGGCATTATCACGGGTTCGCAGCCGATTATGGGTTATAATTACGGCGCGGGTCAATATAAGCGCACAAAGACCACATTTAAAATAGCTGTAATCGCGGGTACCGCGTTTATGATTATCGCGACATTTGTTTTTCAGGTGTTCCCGATGCCGCTTATATCCTTGTTCGGTTCGGAATCGGAGCTTTACAACGAATTTGCGGTAATGTGTCTGAAAATTTTCCTTGTTATTTGCACGGTAAACGGATTTCAGATTTGCACAAGTATCTTCTTCCAGTCCGTCGGCAAGCCGATTCAGGCATCAATCAATACTTTTTTGAAGCAGATTGTCCTTGTTCCGCTCGGCATGGTAATTATTTCCCGTATTGTCGGCGTGACGGGCGTTCTTTGGGCGGGACCCGTAACCGACGGACTCGCTTTCATCATATCGGTGATTTTGCTGAAGATGAATTGGAAAAAAATATTCCCGACGGAAAAAAGAGAGACGGCATAAAAATAAAACAGGCGGAAATACCGGATAAGCGTTCAAAGGTGCCTATCCGGTACCGCATATCCGTCTATTACCTGTATCTCATTGTATCTGCGGTTAATTTGCAGCTCGTCGCGTATTAAATTGGAAAAAATAGCGAGACGCTTGTCCGAAGCGCCGAATTGCCCGTTTATAAATTCAATGTGGTTCATACGCGGCTCAAATTCAATTTGAAGGCACGAATATTCGCCGCTCGGCAGCTCAATAATCTTTTCATCCCTTATATCCGTAGGCATAACCTCATAAAACAGAAACCGGCGGACGGAGCCGCGGTCAAACGAGAACATAAAGCCGGACGGCAAAACGGCGGAAAATCCCTTGCCTTCGGCATAATCAAAAAGCTCCGTGGAAATGCGCCCGAATTGAGTTATGTTTGCCAGCTCGCCGAAATACTCATCCGCTATGAAGAAACGCGCGGAAATTTCTCTGCGGTATATTCCGTCATACTCGGCATAGCGGTTTTGCTCGTCCCTGCAATTCAGAGCCCATTCGATTTTTCGCAAATCCGATTTCATTTTTTGGATTTTTCTTTCGGCAATGCGCTTGCCGTCCTCAAGCATTTTCTTTTGCCAGTATGTGTTTTCGTTCTGATATTGCTTCAGCTCCTTCAGAGGAATATCCAAATTTATACACAGTAAAATAATATCCAAAGCGGAAAGCTGCTCCGGCGCATAATAACGGTATTTTGTTTTTGGGTCGGTATATGCCGGACAAAGTATTCCCAGCCTTTCATAATAAAGCATAGAGTTAATATTGACGCCTCTAAGCTTGGCAAATTCGCCGATTGTAAGATATTCTTTCATAATATATGCTCCTTGAAATTGATTCTACTCTGTTATTATAATGATGCTTGCATTCAATGTCAATACGCGTCAATCTTAAAAATTTTCGGAATATACAAAAAAATCCGCGCATATAATGTTTGGTGGCTTGAAATTTATATATTGCGAAAACGGAGGTTTAACGGAATGGAAAATGAGGTTTTGTACAAAAGGATAAAAACGGAGGGAAAGGCTTTAATATTTCTCGATTACTATATTATACCCGAAAGCATATCGGCTGATTACTGCGACTTAAAATGCTACGGGATAAAAATACAGAAAACAATAATATACGCCGGCGGCGGAAAGATAGTGGAGAGCAAGCAGATAAACAATGTGTTTTACAGATATAACGACACGGTTGATTTTTTGAACGCTGTCATAAAGAAAAAAACAGAACCCAACAGGCTTCGCGAGGTTATGGAAAAATATATCGCGGAAAGTATTGACAGAGCGAAAAAAACAGCTTAAAATAATGCTTAGAACGCAGTAAAGGATTAGGATAATGTATAAGGTAAAAGAAACAATAATAGTAGAGGGAGTATACGATAAAATTAAGCTGTCGAGATTTATCGACGCGGTTATAATAACAACAAGCGGTTTCAGCGTGTTTTCCGACAAGAGAATACTTGACAGCATAAAGAAAATGGCGGACGAAACCGGAGTGGTAATATTAACCGACAGCGACAGCGCCGGATTTAAAATAAGAAATTACATAAAGCAGTCGCTTGACAAGGATAAGGTAAAGCACGCGTATGTGCCGGATATACACGGCAAGGAAAAGCGCAAGAGGGCGCCGGGCAAGGAGGGACTTCTGGGCGTTGAGGGAATAAGCGACGAAATAATTTTAGCCGCGCTCAAAAAGGCGGGCTGTACAATAGACGGCTCCGCCGAAGCACCGAAACAGGGACGCGAAATAACAAAGGCAGACCTTTACGCCGCCGGTCTTTCGGGAGGCGCGGGCAGCAGAGAAAAAAGGAACGCGCTTGCCCTCTCTCTCGGAATACCGATGAAAATATCGGCAAATATGCTGATTGATATATTAAACAGGCTGCTTAATTA
>JAJQAT010000079.1 GCA_021203665.1 Bacillota bacterium | reverse complement strand
TAACATATGTCTTTCAATAATGCAAGATGAGAAACATATATTTTAGGCTTATGCTTCTTCCTGTATTATTTGATTAAGTCATTTTTTAGAAGCGAACATATATATGCTTAAACTTAAGGATATACGTCTTGAAAAAGATCTGTCTGTATACTCTCAACCGCGTATAAGCTTGCCGCCGTATTGGACGTGACGCTTAACGACATCCACACCAACGGGGAGGATTGACCTTCCTGTTCTTTTATATTCGCAATCTGCTTCAGGATCGCATTATAATATCCTGCGGCCGAATCAAAGCCCATGTACCCCACCCGGTATTGCTCGCCCGCCGTTGTGCCGCTGCCCATACATCAGCCGATTTCGATTCACACCCCTTGCGGGGCGCGACCGAACGCCAACCCCACAAAATACGTAAACATAACATTTCAACTCACACGCCCCTTGCGGGGCGCGACCATCACATAATTTCTGTGATAATCTGTTGTGTAGATTTCAACTCACACGCCCCTGCGGGGCGCGACTTGTATCAGCCGACAAAATCTCATCCTTTGTGACATTTCAACTCACACGCCCCTGCGGGGCGCGACCGGATTGTTCAGTATTACCACCGCCTATTATATATTTCAACTCACACGCCCCTGCGGGGCGCGACTCAAAAAGAAATGGAAACAGCACGATTACCTCGGTCATTTCAACTCACACGCCCCTGCGGGGCGCGACTCAATATCTTTCAGCTGCTCTTGCTTTTCGGCAAATTTCAACTCACACGCCCCTGCGGGGCGCGACCGTATGTCGTGCAAATACTGCCCTAATTCAATCGATTTCAACTCACACGCCCCTGCGGGGCGCGACTGTATGGAGGTTTTTTTATGGCAAGATACAAAATTTCAACTCACACGCCCCTGCGGGGCGCGACACTCCTTTCCCTCTCGGTCGTTGGTAGCGGTTCATTTCAACTCACACGCCCCTGCGGGGCGCGACACTGGTTGCACAAGCGGCGTATGCGTCGGAATGATATTTCAACTCACACGCCCCTGCGGGGCGCGACTCAGCGAGGATTTGACGCGCAGGAAATCAATACGATTTCAACTCACACGCCCCTGCGGGGCGCGACATCAACCATTTCGGAAGCCGTACCGCAAATGTCGCTATTTCAACTCACACGCCCCTGCGGGGCGCGACCCTACAAATTGTATATACAACCTATAGAGCGCGCCACATATTGGGGCGGACTATTTTACTATAAGATAATTTATAGTATTTTAAACAAAATTTTCGGGCGAACCTATCCGCTGATTTAATATTACCGAAGGTTCGCCGCAGAATGAGAGATTACTCTCATCATAATATAATTACTCCCTCGGGATCGTATGTCGGCTTTACGCCGATATGCTCCACTCTGCGTTTCCAATTATTCCCTAAATAATAAATTCTGAGGCTGTCGGTATCCGTATCAATAACCTTTTCCAGCTCATTTTTCAGCTTTAAAAACGAGGAATAATCAACATCCACCTCAAACACTGAATTTTGCACGCGCTGTCCGTAATTTTGGCACAGCTTGGCTATCTTTCTCAGCCGCCTTTTCCCTCCCGCGTCAATCGTGGACACATCATAGCTGACAATACTCATCATAATAACATCACCATCCTATATTAAATAGCACGGATACTCATCAATTTCGCCGCGAATATACTTTGCCATAAGCATACTTTGAACATACGGAAGCAAACCCAACTGTATTTTCTGTTTCAAATACGGATGCTTTATTTCGGAGCGCTTTTTTTCCTGCCATCTTGCCAAAAGCTTCTTTTTGCCGTCATCATTAAGCATGACAGCGCCGCTGACCTGCACATCAAAATCCTCCGCTTGCACGATTTTCAGATTTATCATAGTCAATACAAATCTTTCGACTATACACCTAAATTCCTCAACCATATCGCACGCCAGGGATTCCCGTCCCGGGCGCAAAGCGTGATAAAATCCCATATAGCTGTCAAGTCCCACGCTCTCAAGCGCCGACGCGCAGTCCGCCGTAACAATCGCATACATAAACGACAGCAAAGCATTTGTCCTGTCCAAAGGCGGACGCTTTGTGCGCATTGAGAGGTGAAAGTCATCTTTTTGCTGCAAAATAAGGCTGTTAAAAATACCGAAATACGCCTTGGCGCAATTCCCCTCTATACCCATGATAACATCATAATCCTCAGTCATAAAAACTTTTTCTATATCCGCGTTGAGCCGCGCCGCGCAATCGGAAAGACACCCGTCGATATCCGCCTCCGGATAATCCTTTAAGGTTCTTTTAATAACCGAGCGCGTATTTGCAAGCTTTGCCGCGACTGTGTTTTGTCTTAGCAGAGCGGGCGGATCCGCGAACAGCTCATACTGCTTCTTTCTCAGAAATACATTGCCGCGTGATTTGCCGCTTATCCGCGCCAAAAAGCGTCCGTTGGGTGAAATAAAATTTATAGGTATTCCGTATTCCGCGCACTTTCCCATAAGCGCCGGTGAGCAGCCCAAATAGCTGAAACAAAATATGCTTTCTATATTAAGAAACGGAATACGCAGTTTTATATCGCCGTCCGACTTGCATACAATATTTTCGCCGTCCAATGTAAGATAAATGCTTTCATCGGTTATGTACAATGAATTCAGCAATTTTCGCATTACTCCTCACCCTCTTTCATAACAAGCCGCCTTACGCTGTAGCCGGCGCGCTTCGGCATACATTTATCGCTCAATGAACACCCGCTGCACTTCTGAGCCTTTTCCCTCGGCGGAATAATATTATTGTCGTTTATATAATTTATCCCTGAAATAACTTCTTTAAGCAGCGAATTATACGCGTCATATTCCGTATCAAACGGGAGCTTCACCCGCTTTTTGGTGTCGGCATAATAAATGTACGCCTCACTGTCGCAGCCCCATACAAAATCGGCGCACAGCTTTTGGGCAAAAACTTGGATGGCGTCGGTTTTTCTTATTGCTCCGTCCTTAGGCTGCGTCGGCTTATATTCAACGATTCTTACATTATAGCAGCCGTCAAGCTGTTTCACAAAAACGCCGTTTTTGCTTTTCTCAAATTCGATGCAGTCGGTTATGCCGTAAATATCCAAATCATCATTATACACCGCGACCGAGCTTAACACGACCTTAGATTTTGTCCTAAACTCGTGAGTGCCGTCGTGTACCCTTTCGTGCATGATATTCGCCTTTACGACAAAGGCGTTTTCCGCCCAATCACGGTTTATTTTAAGCAGAGCAAATCTTCTGGGACAATACAGATAATGCTGAATATCGCGTATATTTATGCTCATAGCATTTCAATTAAATCCACGCCCTCCGGCATATTATTGTCGGCTGAAATTTCATAATCGTCAAAGCTTCTCGGACTTTCAACGCCCTCCTTTTTATTTATCTTGATTTTTTCGAACAGCTTATGCGCCGGAGCATTGCCGAGCAGATTGTCATGCTTGAACACATAGAGCTTTCTCATGCACATTTTTCCGCGCGCCGCGCTTCTGTCATTCTCAAACATATTAATAATCGCCGTCCAAAGCAGCTCAAGGTCCTCCTCGGAAAAGCCGGTGCTCTTCTGCGCGAGCATTGCGGAAACATATCCCTCAACCTTGTACAAGCCGTAAGGAACGATTGATTTCCTGCCGATTTCGGTTTCGCCCGTTTCCATTCTTTCATCTGTGGTTCTTGCCATACGCGTTATTGCGACATCTTGTACATATACCGGATCGACGCTTCTTGCAAAATTAATCTGCACCGGTCCGCGCACTATTCCGCACGGGTCGTCTCCGGTGCTCATTACCGCACCAAATGTCCTGACATCGTAATAATTTTCGCACATATATTCCCGCGCCTGCTTAACATCGTCGGCTTTTTTTACTTTTTGATTATGTTTTAGTCCGCACGCGTCATACGCTTCGCTGAATTTTGTGTTAAGCGACTTGTCCGGCTTAATCAATATATTGTAATTGGGACAGCCCTCCTTATAAAGCTCGACAAAATTCCTTATTTTTCTTTTCAAACACACATCGGTAATTATACCGAAGGATGTTTCGGGATCCACTCTGGGCATATTGCCCGCGTCGGGGTCGCCGTTAGGGTTGCCGTTTTCCACATCAAAAATCGCCGTAAATTCATACCTGTTCTTTATCGCTTCCATTATTCCTTTTCCTCCTTAGAAATTTTATTTTCATTCTTCTTAAAATAATT
>JAJQAT010000208.1 GCA_021203665.1 Bacillota bacterium | reverse complement strand
CTATAAGTACATATACTTATAAGAGGTATTAATTATGGTGGTTTTTAACAAAAGAGCAAAGGTAATTTTGGCGGTATGTCTGTTCGCGTTTATAGTCGCGGCGGGATTTGTTGTCGAGCATTTTGAAAAGGACGCGTTCATAACAGAAACCGTCGCCGAGGACGACGGCGCGCTGTATCAATCCGAGGGCGATGGCGTGGTTGATGGGAAAATAAATATAAACTCCGCCGGCACCGAGGAGCTTGAAACGCTGAGCGGCATAGGGGAGGCTCTGGCGGGAAGAATAATAGCGTACCGCGAGGAAAACGGACCGTTCGTCTCTATAGAGGAAATAACAAAGGTATCGGGAATAAGCGAAAAGAAATTAGAGGCGATTAGGGATTACATATGCGCGGAATAAAACCGATAATTTACAGATATTAATAATTAAGCAGATATGTTGAAAGGATGTAGCAGATGAAGATATTAGTGGTAGACGATGAAAAGCTTTTGGTGAAGGGAATAAAATTTAATTTGGAGCAGGAGGGGTATACCGTTGTGACGGCGTTCGACGGGGAGGAGGCAATCCGCCTCGCGCATGACGGAAGTATAGATTTGATATTGCTTGATTTGATGCTGCCCAAGGTGGACGGCTTTACCGTGTGCAGAACGATACGCGGCTTCTCGAATGTGCCGATTATTATGGTAACGGCGAAGAGCGAGGATATAGATAAAATTCTCGGTCTGGAATACGGCGCGGACGATTATATAACCAAGCCGTTTAATATCCGCGAGGTTACGGCGAGGATAAAGGCTATTTTCAGGCGCGTCAATCCCGCGCCGAAGAACGAAAAGGATAAGCTGATTATTTCGGGCGACATAACTCTCGATTATAATTTCAGACGCGTTATAATAAACGATAACGCGGTGGAGCTTACCAGCAAGGAGTTTGATTTGCTCGAGCTGTTTTTGAGAAATCCCGGCAAGGTTTACACAAGGGAAAATCTTTTGGATATAGCGTGGGGATTTGATTACCCGGGCGATGTCCGCACGGTTGACGTGCATATAAGAAGGCTTAGGGAAAAGATAGAGAAGAATCCCGCCGAGCCGTCGTATATAAAGACAAAATGGGGTGTTGGTTATTACTACAAAAAGGACTAAAATCAAGGACAAAATCAAAAGCGTTACAAAATCAATGCGTTTCACGATGATTGCGACCTATCTCGCGATTATAGTCGCAACGCTTGTTTTGATGATCGTTTATATAATAGGTCTGCTGAGCGAAAGCCTTTACAGCAGTGAAACGATAAATATGTTTGCCAAGGCTAATATTATCTCGGAAACCATAGCCGACGTTTGGAGCAACGACACCTCCGCGACGGCGGCGGATAGGTTCGCGGACATAGTCGAGCGCAGTCTTGCCGGCACGAGCATAAGAGGTGTGGTCACGAACACGTCATACACGGTTTTGTACGACACCAACGGCGAGTCGGAGCTTATAGGAAAGGTATTTATGCGCGATGCACTAAAGCGCGCGCTTGACGGCGAGCAGGCGGAGGTAATATCGGACGGTGAAAGCGATATGCGTATGATAAGCGTCGCGGTGCCGATAGAGATAGGCGGAGACATAGTCGGCGGAGTGTATTTGGCGGAAACCGTGAATACCATTGACGACACAATCCATTCGACGCAAACAAGCCTTATTGTTTTCAGCGCGCTTATTATAATACTTATCGGAATGCTAAGTCTCGGCATGAGCTATATTATAACGTCGCCTATGGAGGAATTTACGGCGGCGGCAAGGGAAATATCAAAGGGTAATTTTTCGGTAAGGGTAAATGTGAAGGGACAAAGCGAAATTTCTCAGATGGGCGAAACCTTGAATTATATGTGCGACGAGCTTGAACAGCTTGAGGAAAAGCGGCGCAAATTCGTTTCCGACGCGTCGCACGAGCTTAAAACTCCGATGGCGGGAATTAAGCTGATATGCGACAGCCTTGTCTCGGCGGAAAACCTTGAGCCCGCCGTGGTAAAGGAATTTCTTTCGGATATGTCGGACGAGGTTGACAGGCTCACGAGGATTGTGGAAAGACTGCTTGTGCTTACCAAGCTTGATGCCGGCGGAAATTCTTTGAAGATGGAGGAATGCGATATAAAGGTTTTGATAAATCAGGTGGTGAGAAAGCTCACGCCGATGGCTACGGCAAAGGATATAGTTATGTACACCGATTATCACGACAGGAATTTCGCGCCGATACTTATCGACTATGATAAAATCTACGAGGCAATATACAACATTTCCGATAACGCGATAAAGTATTCTCCCGAGGGCGGCTATGTTCATATCGACGTCACCGCCGACAACGACTATCTGACAATAAAAATAGAGGATAACGGTCCCGGAATACCCGAGGGCGAGCGCGACAGGATTTTTGAGCGTTTCTACAGGCCGGACGATTCGCGCGCGAGAGATACCGGCGGAACGGGATTGGGACTTGCGATAACAAAAGAGGCGGTTCTTATGCACAACGGAACCATAGACGTCGCGAATGTATCCGAGGTCGGCAGTGTCTTTACAGTAAGACTGCCGTACAAGGTAAATGCGGTGTAGGGCGCATTGCCGCGAAAGGATTTGATGGGTTATGATAATAAAAAACAAAAAAGCTCTTATAATAGTGATTGCGGCGTTGGCAGCCGCGGTAATCGCGGCGGCGGTGTTCGGTATAATAAGACGCGATTACAATACCGAAAAGTATACCGGCGAGCTGTATTTCTTTAATGAAAGCTCCACCTCGATAGAGTCGGAAAGCAGGGAAATAAGGTACAGAAACGCGCAGGATTTGGCGGAAAACGTGATAATAGAGCTGATGAAGGGTCCGAGCAACGGCAAGCATCAGCGTATTATCGAAAAAAACGCGGAGCTTATTTCGATAAGCGGTGTTGAAACCGGCAACGCGGTTGTGAATTTCTCCGCCGAATTTGTCACGGGCGATAACGCGAAGGATATTTTGGCGGTATACGCGGTTGTGAAGTCGCTGTGCGCGATAGATAATATCGAAAGCGTCAAGGTGGTAATAGACGGCAAGGATATTTACACGAGCGACGGCTCGATAATAGGCTATCTCACCGACCAGGATATAAATCTTCCGACGGATACCTATAACAGCGAGGTGCGCGAAATCACTCTGTATTTTCCTGACAAGGACGGTCAAAAGCTTGTAAAGGAGATACGGAGCGTCAAGATTACCGACCAGCAGCCGATAGCGCAGTATATAATAAACGAGCTGATAAAGGGTCCCGAAAATGAGGAGCTGTCGCCGGCGCTTAGCAGCGACACGGTGCTTTTAAGCGTGGAAACCTCCGATAATATATGCTTTGTCAATTTCAAGTCGAGCTTCCTCGATAAGAATACAAGCTCCGCGGAAAAGGAAAAAATGACGATTTATGCCATTGTTGACTCGCTCACCGAGCTTGACACGATACAGCGCGTCCAGTTCCTGATGGACGGCAAAAGAGTGGACACCTTTGGCAACATAAATATAGGAAGTATGTTCGGCAGAGATGAAAGTATAATAGGATAAGAAAAAGCAAGATAACCCGCCGGGTATCTTGCTTTTTGATTGTATTGCGTTTATTGCGGCGGTAGCGAAAATTAAGGACAAGAACAGCGGTTCAAAACATTTGCATACCAAAAGGGCGGCTGATCGATTTAATTCGGACAGCCGCCGCATATTTTTATCATCTGTGATTACAGCAGCTCAACCAATAGCTTTATAAGCATAGCAACGAAAATCACCGCGCCGACAGCGGTTATGATACTGTAAATTTTTTTCGATTCGGGGTCTTTCCACTCCTTAATAAGATAGTACAGACCGAATGCTGTGATTAAAGCTCCTATTATTGTACCGATTATACTAACAACCATTGTTTTTCCCTCCGTTTATTTTTTCATCATTTGTGATGAGGGCATTTTCCGGCAAGCGGAGCAGCCGGAGCAGCCATTGCCGCAACCGCCGTGTTTCCGGTCTTTTATGAGCTTGCAAACAGCGGTTATAACAGCCGCAAGCAAAATCATACCCACCACAACAGTTGCCAAATTATTTATTATCCAATCCATATATATCTCCCGGTATCAATCACGCAGCGATTGTCCGACTTTTGCTTGCCGGTTTATATCCCGGGCGCAGCAGCATAAACAGGATAAATGCAAGCACCGCGATAGCCGCGAATGTTCCCGCTGTAAAACCGCCGCCTGTGAACA
>JAJQAT010000218.1 GCA_021203665.1 Bacillota bacterium | reverse complement strand
CGATACAGACACCGCCCAAGGTGACTACATAGATGTCGAGGTATACTACTACCCTGAGGATGAGAATGGGTGGCGGCTTTTTTCGGACAAAACAATGATACCGAACGCCGAGGTTACCGTTCGCGGCATCACAAAAACCACGGATGAGAATGGTATTGTACGGTTCTATGACAGTGAATTGACCGGCGAGGGCGGAGTATCCGCAAAAGCCGATGGGTTCTTTGATTATGAAAGTGATTTATGGATTGTGCCGGTAAATGGCAACGCTCATATATGTATGACGGAAAAGGATCCCGATAAAATATATCTTACCTCATTAACAGCGGAAAACAAGAACGGAACCGAATTTGATATTAAGGCAGGGCGCTCGATTACAGTTGCCAAGACTAATGACGAGCAATACACGTTTACATATTCGATAGATTGGAACGGACACGAGGAGGGAAAGGTATATCTTAAGGGTGAAAGCAGTGGAAACACAGCAGAATTTTCCGGAAACACGTTGACAATATCCCCGAGTGCAGAATTTGATGTCGGCGAAGCGGTTATGTTTGTAGCGTATACGGCGGACGGACAGTCTTTTGTTGAATATTATTGTCAAATTTCAATTACAGCGTTGGATGAAGCGTACTCGCTCCCGTTTGACCCGATAGAGTCCGACGAAATATCGAAAATTCCGTTACTTGATTCGGCCAAACTAAAAATAGCATTTGGTAATGATATTGATGAAATGGCAAACGAAGTGAAGCTTGAAGATAATAAGCTCATATTAAAATTTACCCGTTCTTCTAAAGATAAAGAGGATGCAAAAATAGATATATTCGATGAAAATGAAGTAAAAGTCAGCATGACGGGTAAACTTGAAATTCCCTTGACCGATTCCGGAACATGGAGCGGAGAGGTTTCGGTAAAATTTTCCGATGCTGAAAAACTGAAAGATGAAGATAAAATCCACATTGCAAACATAACCTACAACACCGGAGTTGTGGTAGCTGCCGTATATATTCCGCTTACCGGAACTATAGATGTATCAGGCGCTTTAGAGGCAAAGCTCGGGATCGACGGTCCTCTATCCGACGCGTATATTTACGGCAGCATTACTCCCGAGGTAGCTATAGATTTATTCGGAGGATTGGGATATTCGGGAGATACCTACGAGGTAAAGGGCGGTATTTATCTTAACCTTGCGGGTAAATTAGAAGCTGAGGCGGAGATCACACCTCAAATCGGTTTTGAGCTTTCACCGAGCTTGGAGGGTAAAGCCGGACTAAAGGCAAGCGTAAAAGTATGGGCTGTAAAAGTTGAGCCATCGTTTGAAGTCGGTAGCTTTAAATGGACAAAGGATGGACTAAAAGCGACATGGTTGGGCGATGAAGTAACTTTAACATCTGCGGATAATCAATGGGAGCTTATCGGCAGAGCGTACCTTGACAACGGCGGCGGATTTGCGGCGGATGAGCCTCAGATTGAGCTTTTAGATTTGGACGTAACGAACAAGAGCGAAACGCTGATTTATGAGAATATTTTCGAAAACTCCGAGGCTGTATTGCAGAATATCGACGGGACATCATATCTCATATACACGATAGACGACACCTCAAGAGAGGAGCAAAACGGGTTAAATCTCGTTTACTCTGTCGAAAACAGCGACGGAACATGGACAGAGCCGCAGTCAATATCGGATGACGGAACTCTTGACAGCGTTGTGTCGGCTGACGGCGGATTTGTTATCTGGGAGGATATGCGAGAGGAACTGTCCTCCGATGTTTCGGAGCTTAACGAAATATTGCCGTTTACGGAAATATCCGCCGCATATTTCAACGGTTCCGAATGGGTAAGTGAGAGATTGAGCGATAATGAGGTATACGATTTTTCACCGGTTATATCCGCAAGCGGAAATACAGCCGCCGCCGTATGGCTGTCCAACACAGCCGCAGATTTTTCGGCGCAGAGCGGTGTTACAAGCCTCAATTACGCGGTCTTTGACGGCACATCATGGTCTGATGTTGTTACGATAGATGACATAGGCGAGGTAACAAGAATTGCAGCAAATTGGATCGGAATCGACTGCAATATTGTGTATGAAAAGAACGATACATTATACACCGTTACCGCAACAGGAAGCGGAGATAATATAACATTTTCATCGGAAACCGCGTTAGGCTATGACGGTGCGCAGACATTCGCATTGGGAAACTGCGGCGGTGAAGCGGTGATGGCATATGTCGACAGCGACAATACTCTCAAAATAGTGGAAGATGTATTCGGAGCACCTATCGAAACGGCAATCGAATCGGATATAAATATGAACTCCATTCCCGTGATACGGTCAAACGATATGCATACTTATGTTTGCTGGACAGACAGGCAAGACGGCTATAATACGCTGTGCGGCGTTAGATATGATAACGATAACGGTGCATGGAGCGAAAAAATAACCTTTGTAAACGATGAGGCAAATATAAGCAGTCCCGATATTTCGGTAAACGATGACGGCTCATTTACGGCGAGCTACTTTAAAACCGGTGATTTTGAAGTGCAGGATGACGGAAGCTACACAAGCGGTGCTGTTGACCTCTATGTAAATGCGATTACGCCCACATATAATATTGCAATAGACGCGGATACGCTGACATATGATGAGGAAGCCTATGCCGAAACCGGCGAGGCTGAGTTTGCATTCGACGTATGCAATATCGGCGAAAAAGCCGTTGACGGCTTTGATGTTGAACTATACGAGGACGGCGAGCTTATGCAGACCTTTGAAGATTACGGCGCATTGAAAGCCGGTGAAACACAGAGTGTTTCGGTGTCATATACTCCCGATAAAACCGATGATGTAAAAACAATAACCTTAAAGTTGATAATGCGGAATGAGGAAGACTTTGACGAGAGCGATAACAGCGCGGAAATATCAATCGGCGCGGCAGATATGACCGTTTCCAACGCGTACTTTACCTATGATGAGGGGCGGCAATATTTCTTAAACTCCACCGTGACCAACGAAGGCTCGGTTACAGCAGACAATGTTGTAATTCAGGTGCATAAAAATTCAACTGACGGCGAGGTGGTATATGAGGCTGCAATCGACAGCGCTGCGCCGGATGAGGAAATGTATATTTGCACGCCGTTGACCATAGATGCAGATGCCGAAAATTATGTTGTAACGGTAAGCGCGGACGAGGACTCAAATGAATACAATAATTTCTCGATTGCGGTATTGGATTTTCAGACGGAGGATGTCGGTATCAGCGTTACAAGCTGCGCCTATGACAGTGCAACCAATGCAGTTAAAATAACGATGGACACAGCAAACAGCTATTCGGCAGACAAATCCGTCGCTGTAATTATGGCGGCATACGACAAAACGACCGGCGAACTGAAGAAGCTGAGCATAGACAGCTCACAAACAATATCAGCAGGTACCGGCTCCGTAGAAAAAACATTCGACTGCGACGGCTTGTCTGGCGATTACACCTTTAAGCTGATGTCGTGGTACAGTCTAAGCAGTATGACTCCTGTGTCGGATGCGTATGAAACAACGGTAACCGTGGGGTGATTTTAACTAAGAAAACATATGTCAAATTCTAAAGATTAAGAATACCGAGGACACATTACCCACGTCCTCGGTATTTTTAAATTTCAATCCCCATAATATCCCCAAACGGAACAACGCTTCCGTCCTCCAATATCAGCACCCGTTCAAACGGCTGTATCTTTTTCGCATTATCCGTAACGGTAACGTATTTTCCACCCGATTTTAGCTTGTCGGGGATGAAGTATGTAACCGTCACCCGCGGCTGCTCGGCAATGTGCTCTTGCAGCTCCGCCAGTTTGCAGCTGTGAAAAATCTTGATATATCCAGAAGACAGCCTGCCTAATTATTTTACATCTCCTGCAGCTCAATCGGCGGCATAATTTTCTGCGTGATAGTGTTATCATTCGTTTCTGTTGTAGATTGCGCCGCCGCTTTCGCATAATACGCAAGAGTCTTATCCTTCCATTCCTCGTATTGCGCCGAGGAGCAATCCTCTCTTGCTGCTGCCCAATCCTCCAAAAACAAACACATATCGGCATTAAGCTCCGTGTGTGCCTTGCCGTCAAATTTTATCGCACACTCCCAATTATCATCCCTCGGCGGACGCTTTACGTCAATATCGAATTTCAGTCCAGTGACCTTTTCAAGTTCAAACAACATTGCCGCAACATCGGCAAATGAAGTTATCTGCGGTTTTTGTGCTTCGATTTTGTAGCCGAGCAAATATGTGGAGGTTGTGTCCAACGCATTTGCCAATGCGT
>JAJQAT010000124.1 GCA_021203665.1 Bacillota bacterium | reverse complement strand
ATGCAAAAGTGTCAGGCTACAAAGGTGTAGCCTGACACTTTTGTCTACAGTCTGAAATTACCGCTTTCGCGGTAATTTTTATTAATTTGAGTTATTTTCCGTTATTTTCCGGCTGATTACTGAACCGAATACTTTGTATCCGACTTAGCTATTGTAACATTTGTCATATCAAAATCGTATGTGTTGTTTCTTATATAGCCCCAGCAGGTTGTCTTAATTCCGGTTATTCCCGACGGAATAGATGATTGATAGCCGGCATCTGTAAGAGAGCCTACCACCTTGCCTGTATCAACATCGGTTATAACAACATTATATTCCTCAAGGTTATTGTCTATTGTAACTCTTACCTTGTACCACTTATCCGCGGAAATTGTAGCTACATTAGCGGTTCTTACGCCGTTGTTGGCAGTTATGCCGTCAAGGCTGAACACAACGTTCAAGGCAACGTCTGTCGCCGAGTTAAAGCCGCTGCTTGTGGGATCCTCGAACCAACCCATCATAAAGTTGAAGTTCTGCGAATCGGACTTCATTCTTACGTCAAACTCAACCAAGCCGTAGGGACCCATCTGGTTCGCGCTTTCAAGATTTCTGTTGTAGAAATACATTGAGCCCGCACCGTCGCTGCTGCCGGTCTTGTCGCTGTTTGTCCAGAAGTTACAATAATTCACTCCTCTTTCCTCGTCATAGCAGAAGGTCTGATAGTGAACGCTCGCGCTGCCCTTTGATAGCCACGGGCTGCCGTCGATGATAATTCCGAGACCGTGATAGCCTGTTCCGTTAGCTCCGCCGATAGAAACATCGTTGAAGTCGGAATTGCTTACATACTGTACGCTCTCCTCCGCGCTTGCCATCATAGGAATCGCAAAAGCCTGCACGCCGAGTATTCCGGCTGCTATAATTGAAATCAGTTTCTTTTTCATAATTACTCTCTCCCTTTCAACGCTTTTAAAGCTAATATATCATATTAACTATATTTTACCGTGTTTTGCACAAAAAATAAATACAAAAAGCCGATAAAAATGTTCAAAAAAACGTAAATGTGCAAAATCCTGCGTAAAACACTTACGTTTTTATTTATTTTACTCCCCGCTCCGAAACGGACAAACGCTTTTCAATCCAATTAAACACGAACGTGAGCAGCAGCGTTATTATAAGATATATCACTGCCGCCGCCATAAACGGGATTACGCTCATATCGCGGTTGACGGCTCTCTGCGCCGCCTTAAGCAGATCGATAAGCGCTATCGACGAGGCGAGCGCCGTGTCCTTTACAAGCACAATCGTCTCGTTCGCGATGGGCGGAATAACCGTTCTTATCATCTGCGGCACAATCACATAGCGCATGGTCTGTATGCCGGTGAGTCCGAGCGCCTTGGACGCCTCGTACTGACCCTTATTCACGCCTATAATTCCGCCGCGGAATATTTCCGCGAAATACGCCGCGTAATTAAGCACAAACGAAATAACCGCCGCCGTGAACATCGAGAGCGTTATGGACGCGCCGTTCGGCAGAACCACATATGTAAGACCGAAATAGAAGAAAAACAGCTGCAGCATAAGCGGCGTTCCCCTAAACACCCACAAATAAGCGCTTATAATCAGTCTTATCGGAAGCTTTACAAACCATTTTATTATAAAATTGTCCGTCGGCTTTTTCGACACTGCCTCTCTGAGAAGCGACACAAGAAGACCCAGCGGGAGCGATAGCACAAGCGTTACAGCGAAAAGCTTTACGGTTATTTTCAGTCCCTCGAGCAGCTGCGGAAGTATTTGAATTGTGTATTCAACAGTTTTTTGCATATATCTCTCCATAAACACACAAACCGCCGAAATTATCCCCATTTCAGCGGTTTGCTGATTTTTTACACTGTTACTTTACAAGATCCTCTCCGAACCATTTTATTGAAATTTCAGAGGTGGTTCCGTCCGCCTTACACTCGTCAAGAGCCTTGTTTATAGCCTCCATAAGCGAGTAATCGCCGAGTCTTCCTCCGACGCCGTAATCCTCCTCGTCGAAGCCTTCCTCAAGCACGGTGAATTGGTCAAGCAAATTCTCCTTTTGAAGATAATATCTTACAAACACCTCGTCTATTACAGCCGCGTCGGCTCTGCCCGAGCTGACCTCCATAAGAACCTGCGAGTTCTCCTTGAAGCGCGAAATGTTCTCGTCGCCTACCGACTCATATGTTTCGGTGTCCGCCTTTAGAGCGTCCTCCGATGTGGAGCCGTCCTGAAGCGCGATTGTCTTGCCGGCAAGGTCGGCTTTTGTGGTTATGTCCGAACCCGCCTTTACGATGATTGACTGTTTTGTGGACAGATACGGGTTCGAGAACAGCACCTCCTGGCGTCTTTCATCCGTGATTGAAAATCCGTTCCAAATAACGTCGATTTTTCCGGTTGAAAGCTCCATGCTCTTCGAATCCCAGTCTATAGGCTTAACCTCTACGCTGACGCCCATTTTTTCGGCAACGGCGTTCGCAAGGTCAATATCGAAGCCGACTATTGTTCCGTCGTCCTCGGTAAAGCCCATGGGCGCGAAATCCGCGTCAAGACCGAGTGTGAAGTATCCCTTCTCCTGAACATCCGCAAGAGATGTGTCCTCCGCGGTTTCCGTTGTGTCCGCCGCGTCATCGGTTCCCGAGCCGCAGCCCGCAAGCATCGATACGCTCAGCGCTCCCGCAAGAGCAAATACAGCTAATTTTTTCAGATTCATAATTCCATTCTCCTTTTCTTATATATATTACTATTATACTGTATCAAGCTAAATTAGTAAAGTGTTTTTTCAAATCTTTTTAAAATTTCTCACACAAAAACAGACCGTACTGCAATTACAGCAATACGGTCTGCCGCCTATACATTTATTTGCTATATTAATTAATTACCCTTTTACCGCCTATAAACCTTGACGAATAATATGATGAATCAATAGATGTATACTGAATCACCTTACCGGTTGACGGAGAATGAATCATCATTCCGTCGCCGACATATATTCCCACGTGAGAGGCGTAATCGCCGCTGCCGAAGAATACAAGGTCGCCCGGCTCAAGCTGACTTCTTGTAACATATGTACCCGGTCCGTGAAGCTGATCGTCAGCCACGCGCGGAAGCGATATTCCGTTCAAGGAATACACATACTGTACAAATCCCGAGCAGTCAAATCCCGCGGGAGTTGTGCCTCCCCACAAATACGGTACTCCGAGATAATCGTCCGCCGTATCCAAAATGCTCTGTGCCAACGGATTTGAAGCGAGATACTCCTCATCCGCGACCGGAGCCTTTGACTTGTATCTGAAGTCAACCGGCATACTGTAAGCCTCGGAACCCTCCGCAAGCACCGCGCCGACCGTTATCGAATAATCTCTGTCCGTTTCAAGCGATCCCTCGGCGATTTCTATGCTGTTGTCGCCGTAAACGTCCGTCAAAAGAACCGAATTTGCATCCGAATCCTTAATTATAACATGGTATGCGACAGCGCCGCTTACCGGCGTCCATGATACCGTAAAATTACCTTCCTCTATTTCCGCGCCGTCCTCCGGAAGTGTTATTTCCGGCAGGTCGATCGAAAAATCACTGTCGCTGAATGTGGTGTATGAGCGGTTCACGCTTGCTATTGCCTGCTCTCTTGTTGTTGACGCAAGAGGCTCAAGGCTGTATTCGTCAACACCGCTTATAATCGAGTAATTAAGCATTGTTATAACCGCCGATTTCGCCCATGAGCTTATCTGGTCGGCATCAGCAAAAGCTTCTATTACCTCAGCGCCGTCGTATCCGTCGGAAAGGCTGAAATCAACCTCGCTGGCTGTAAGAGTGCTGACAAGCATCTTAGCCATTTCCTCGCGCGTTACAAGTCTGTCCGGAGTAAACATACCGTCGCCCGTGCCGGAAACTATTCCGTAGCAATACGCCTGTGCGACAGCCATGCTGTTGGTATCGTAAAACGGCGATACCTCCGGTTCTATCATATCCTCACCGGTGAGCTTTTCATAAAGATTAACCGCAAGCTCACAGAACTCTTCACGAGTAATATCATCCTTCAGGTTGTTTGAAACCACCGAGTACGAAACAAGTCCGGCTTCATTTGCCTGTTGGTAATCGGATACAGCCCAGCCGCTTAAATCAGCCGCCAAGGCTGAAGTACCGAGCACCGCTGACAATGATACAACAGATAAGATAATCTTCTTTGCTATTCTATTCAAGATAAAATCTCTCCTTTTCACTTTAAAGATGTTTCCTATGAGTTTTCCAATGTTTTTTATCCGTAATCAATTAATGTACGTCATCAGGTTGTTTATTTTTGACGATGTCTGTATTG
>JAJQAT010000071.1 GCA_021203665.1 Bacillota bacterium | reverse complement strand
ATAGATATAAAACTATGCGTAGAAAAGGGGTAAAGCAATGAAAAAATTTATACAAACGGTTTTGGCGCTGACGCTCGCATTGTCCATGACGGTTCCCGTGTTCGCGGAGCCGGACGACAGCACCGATACGGATACCGATATAGAGCTGACCGATACAGACACCGATACCGATACGGATGCCGATACAGAAACAGACACCGACACGGATTCACGCTTCAGTGATATAGATTCGGAGGATTTCGCGTGGGCGAGGTCATATATTAACGCTATGGCGGAAAAGGGACTTATTTCCGGATATGAGGACGGAACCTTCAGACCGGATAACGAGGTTACGCGTCTTGAGGCGCTTTCGCTTTTCGCGAGAGCCATGGGCTCGAACGACGAGGTAAACGAGCCGCTGCTTGAAATCGCTCACGATATGTATGACGAGGTAATAAGCGATTACGGTTTAAGCTGGGGCGATGATGAGATAGCGTATTTGATGTACAAGGGCGCGCTAAAGAAAACCGATTTGGATACATACCTAAAGGACGACGAAAAAAATACCGCCATGAAGAGATACGAGGCGGCTATCATAATCACAAAGGCAATGGGCGGCGAGGACGAGGCTCTTGACGAGCTCGGCGTTGTGCTTGATTACACCGACGCGAGAGACGTTCCGTCAAACGCCATTCAGTATGTCGCTTACGCGACGGATGCCGGCATAATGGAGGGCATGGGCGACGGCACCTTCTCACCGAATACCGAGGTAAAGAGAAGCCAAATGGCTGTTATGCTTTCACGCACGGTTGACAAAACGGATTACAGCTTTTATAAGGTTAAGCTTACCGATATAGACACAACGGAAAAAACTCTTACCGTAACAAATGACGGCGATGAGGAAACATATGATTACACCTCCGGCACCACTATGAAAAACATGGGCGACGAGGTTCAGCCGGATGTTTTGGATATGAGCGTTGACGCGATAATCACCCTGTCGGGAGACGAGCTTGTTTCCGTTGACACCCTTTCAAGCGAGCCGGATCAAACAATAAGCGGCAAGTATGTGAATTACGCCACCACATCGGGCAAAACAACGGTCAGAATAACCACCGACGACGGCGAAACCGTCGGATATGAGTGCAGCGAGGATTTAACCGTCACATATGACGGCTCGCCCGCGACGGTAAGAAGCTTTACCAAGGGCGATGCTATCACTCTCGAGCTTGTAAACGGAAAAATCGCGAATATCATCGGCGGCACAAAGACGACGAAAATCTCAAGCGCCGTTGTTGAAAGCATGGATATTTCCTCGGACGACATCACTATAACAATATCTCACGGCGATGACGAGTACGACGGAATGACCTACACCGTAAGCAGCGACGTAAGCGTAAAGAAGAACAGCGTCACCGTAGGTCTTGACAGCATATATGTCGGCGACAAGGTTACGCTCACTCTTGAATACGGCGTTATAACGGCGATAGTCGCGACCTCCACCAAGAAGACGGTTGAGGGAACAATTAAGTCGCTTACAATATCAACGCAGTCCACAATGGTTGTAAACGTGGACGGCGAGGAGGAGACATATCAGATTCCGTCGGACGTTGAAATACTTATAAACGATGAGGAGGGCTCTCTTTACGACTTCAGAGTCGGCGACGCGGTTAAGCTCACGCTGGAGAGCGACGCGATAACAAAGATAGTAGCCACCACTACGCAGGAATCATCGGGACATATAACCGGAGTTGTAACGGCGTTTAATTCCTCCTACGGAGTAATCACCGTCAAGCCGGACGATTCGTCAAGCACCACTCAGATTTACGCCAAGGACGACACGACTAAGTTCATCACGGCGGAGGGAACCACAAAGAAGATGAGCAATATCAGCGTCGGACAGACCGTTGACATCAGAGGAACGGTATCGAACGGCGTGTTTGTGGCAAAGCTTGTAATAATAGTTTCGGATTAAAAATATATAATTATAAAAAGGGCGGAAAGTCTACTTCCGTCCTTTTATTGCTAAGCGGAATAAATCAGGGGTATATATATGAAAAGATTTGAGAAATATTACGGCTGGATTGCGGCGTTTGTATTTTGCATCGCCGTTATAGCGGTATACAAGACATTTGACAATTTAAGCAATATAACTCAATATATCGGAACCGTTATAGGCGCGCTTAAGCCGTTTATTATAGCGTTTATAATCGCCTATGTGCTTAATATGCCGGCGAAGCACCTGCAATCATGGCTCAATAAGTCAAAACGGGGATTTATAAAAAAGCATTCGCTCGGGATAAGCATATTCGCGATATATATCGCCGCGCTTGTGGTGGTTGTATTGATTTTGAGGATGCTGATTCCGGCGCTGTATAAAAACGTGATTGATTTGTATAACAATCTCCCCGAATACGTCGCGTCCTTGCGGGATTATTTGTACAGCTTTGAAATAATTAAAAACTTAAATTTCACGGAAAGCGGCTTTGACCTGTACAGCGCGGTAAACAAGCTGTTCACATCGGTTGATATGACGCAGTTCGCTAAATACGCGCAGGGCGTTTTCAGCGTGACCACGGGTCTGTTTGAAATATTTGTCGCGGTAATCGCATCGATTTATATGCTGATAGACAAGGAGCGTCTACAGCGCGGAATAGTGCGCGTTATGGGAATATTCTTTAAAAAGGAGCGCGCGGAGGGCATCACCGCTCACGCGAAGCGCATAAACGACATCTTCACAAATTATATCTACAGCAGACTTACCTGCAGCATTATAATGGCGGTTGTGTGCAGTGTGGTTTTGATGATATTTAATGTTAAATACGCGCTGATACTCGGTATTTTTATAGGCGCGATGGATATGATACCGTATTTCGGCTCGATTATATCCTGCGTTATCGCGATTATAGTCACCTGTATCACCGGCGGTATGTGGAAGGGCGTGTGGGTCGGAATCGCGCTGATTGTGCTTCAGCAGATAGACGGAAATCTGCTCGGACCGAAAATCATGGGCAATTCCCTTGAAATAAGACCGCTTTGGATAATATTCGCGGTATCGGTCGGCGGAACGCTGTTCGGATTCCTGGGAATGCTCTTCTCCGTTCCCGTAGTCGCGATTATAAGAGCGATAGCGTCGGATTTTATCGACGCGAGAGAAGCAAAAAACAGAATGCCGGAGGACAGTGAGAGTAATGGGGAATAGCGTTGCGGTAATCGGCGGCGGAGCGTCGGGACTTACGGCGGCAATTTTCGCCGCGCAGAGCGGCGCCGATGTAACCGTTTATGAAAGCGGCGAAAGAGTGGGAAGAAAAATACTTGCCACCGGAAACGGACGCTGCAATATGACAAATATAAACGCCGATATAAAAAATTATCACGGCAAAAATCCGAAATTCATACTCGGAGCAAAAAATAAATTTTGGACGGATAAAACGATTGAGTTTTTTTCCGATCTCGGCATCCTTGCAAAGATTGAGGAGGACGGAAAGGTATATCCGTATTCCGACCGCGCCTCGGACGTGCTGGACGTGCTGAGATTCAAGCTCGACGGCTTGGGCGTAAGAGTGGTAAGCTCCTTTGAGGCGGCTCGGGTAACAAAAAATAACGGCAAATTTGATATTGTTTCCTACGACGGAAGAAGGGAAGGCGCGGATAGGGTTATCATAGCGACGGGCGGCAAGGCGGCGCCGAACCTCGGCTCAAAGGGCGCGGGGTACGACATTTTAAAAAGCTTCGGGCATACCGTGACGAGGCTTTCGCCGTCGCTTGTGCAGATAAAGACGGAAACAGACGTTGTGAAAAAGCTTAAGGGAATCAAGCTCAACGCCGATGTGACGCTCGGGAAATACAGCGAATACGGCGAGGTGCTGTTTACCGAGTACGGCTTGTCGGGTCCGGCTGTCTTTTCCTTATCGTCAAGGTTGGACGGGCAAAGGACAATATCACTTGACATAATGAGAGAATATTCTAAGGAACGGCTTTTTGAAATGCTTACCTCAAGGATATATCGAAATCCGAAAACCGCGCTTGAAAACTTCTTTGTCGGAATGCTTAACAAACGGGTCGGACAGGCTCTTTTAAAGTTCGCCGGCACAGAGCCGCTGTCAAGATACGCCGTGACGCTAAGCGAAAAGGAAATAACGCGTATTTGCGGGATAATCAAAAAATGGGATTTCAATATAACCGGAACGATGTCCTGGAACAACGCGCAGGTCACAAAGGGCGGAGTGTCAACGGACGAGTTTAATCCGTCCACCATGGAATCAAGGCTTGTATAAAATTTGTATGCCGCGGGCGAGATTATGGATATAGACGGCGACTGCGGCGGCTACAATTTGCAGTGGGCATGGTCGT
>JAJQAT010000018.1 GCA_021203665.1 Bacillota bacterium | reverse complement strand
CTTTTACAATTTTCCCATAATCGGATAATTGTATATTAGGGACGTCGAGGGCGCCGTCCCCTACGAACTTATTATCTCTTCCATTGTACGATAATTGCTTATTAGGGACGTCGAGGGCGCCGTCCCCTACGAACTTATTATCTCTTCCGTTATACGATAATTGCTTATTAGGGACGTCGAGGGCGCCGTCCCCTACGGATTTGTCGGTTGACGTTTCCGCAACGGTATGATTATCCCAAAATATTCTTTGCTTGTCCTTTGTGCAAATCGTCACAAAATACGTGCCGTTTCGGGAATAATCAAATTCCGTCAATCTATGATTTCTACGTATCGAAATATCGCCCATATCCTCGTTGCATTACGCATTTTTATTTACAATCTTCGATTTAACCTCACCTGTTTCAAGGTCAATAAATCTCACGAACAGCGACACCTTATTATCCTCGTTCAGGGCATTCCAAAGTCCGTCTGTAAATTCGTCAATATCATTCGGGATACCGACTAATTTCGGCTCACCCTCGAACGACGGCAGCGGCGAACCGTCACCCATATATGTATGGATAAAACGTCCCTCGCCGTCAATCGGATTTTTATAGCTGAACGTGTAGCGTTGGCACGAATCGGGATTTCCGTTCGCGCTCTTTAAAATGGACATCGCATAATTAAATCCGCCGTTTTCGGTCTTGATTATACCCGATATTCTCGGCGTGAAGTTCGGCGCGTCGTCCTCAAATTCGCGCGTTCTGAGGCTCTGCTCAAAGGTCATTTGCTGATTCATAAGCTCATATATCGTGTCCGTCTGGTCGCCGTTTGTAACGATTGTCTTGTTGCCCAAAACCCTTACCGGCGCGTAAATAATCAGATGCGGGTCCTCCAGCTTTGACGGGTCGAACGCCTGTGTGCGTATGCCGTCGCCGTCCTCAACAAAGACGCGGTTGCGGCTGTTTACGCTCCTGCCCATAATAAAATACGCCGTGACCGCGCTTTTGCCGTCCGCGCTTTTGCCGATTACAATACCTCTGCCCGGGTATGCGTTGTTTTTCAATTCCTCGTAAATATCGATTTTTTTCATTATACTTCTCCTTTACAAACCATTTCCACCGCCTGCGGAAGTATTATCCATTCCGCCTGTTCCATAACGCGTTTTTGCAAAATTTCCGGCGTGTCGCCATCCTCTATGTACACCGCCTTTTGCAGCAATATTTTTCCGCCGTCTGTGATTTCGTTTACCAAATGCGCTGTCGCGCCCGTCACCTTAACTCCGTAATCAAGCGCGGCTTTATGCACCTTTAAGCCGTAAAAGCCGTCGCCGCAGAATGACGGAATGAGCGACGGGTGAATATTTACAATCCTGTCCGCGTATTCCTCCAAAAGCTTACCGCCGAGTATCGCCAAAAATCCCGCGAGGACTATAACGTCAACCCGCATTTCTTTCATATACTCGCAGATACGGCGGTTAAATTCCTCATTATCGCCGCCGCAATCGGCGTTTTTGCGGATAACCTTTGTCGCAATGCCCGCCTTTTCGGCGCGCGTAAGACCGTAAGCGGACGCGCTGTTAGAGCATACGCACACAATCCTGCCGCTTTTTAAAACCGTTCCCTGCTTATCTATAAGCGCCTGCAAATTCGTGCCGCCGCCTGAAATTAAAACACCTATATTTTTCATTATTTAATTACTCCGTTGTCGCTGACTATTTCAACACCCTTTTCGCCCTCGGCAAGCTCACCGATTATATACGCCTTTTCGCCCGCCGCTTCAAGACATTTAACCGCCGCGTCAGCCTTATCCGCGTCCACCGCGACAATCATACCGATACCCATATTAAAGGTATTATACATATCTCTTTCGGGAATACCGGCTTTTTTCTGCATAAGGTCAAATATAGGAAGAATTTCCCATGTTCCCTTTTTGATAACCGCCTTTAAGCCGTCGGGGAGCATTCTCGGAACATTCTCGATAAAGCCGCCGCCTGTGATATGCGAAACGGTCTTTATGCCCACCTCGTCAATCAGCTTTAAGAGCGGCTTGACGTAAATTCTTGTCGGAGTTAAAAGCTCCTCGCCTATGGTTTTGCCAAGCTCCTCGCTGTATGTGCCAAGCGTTTCCTTCGCGTTATCGTCGTTAAGACCGAAAACCTTTCTTACCAGCGAGTAGCCGTTTGAATGAACGCCGCTCGACGCTATTCCTATCAGCACATCACCCGCCTTAGCGTTTGTACCGTCGGTAATTTTGCTTTTCTCCACAACACCGACACTGAATCCCGCGACATCGTATTCGTCCGCGGGCATAAGATCCGGGTGCTCCGCCGTTTCGCCGCCGACAAGCGCGCAGCCCGCCAAAACGCAGCCGTCCGCAACGCCCTTTACAATCTCGGCAACCTTTTCGGGAACATTCTTTCCTATCGCGATATAGTCAAGGAAAAACAATGGTTTGGCGCCCGAGCAGGCAATGTCGTTCACGCACATTGCCACACAATCCCGGCCGATTGTGTCATGCTTGTCCAACAGAAAGGCAATCCTTATCTTTGTGCCGACACCGTCCGTGCCGGATACAAGCACCGGATTTTCATAACCCTTCGGCACCTCGAACAAGCCGCCGAAGCCGCCTATACCGCCTAAAACTCCCTCAATCGCCGTCTTTTTTACATCGTCCTTTATGAGCCTTACCGACTCATATCCCGCCTCAACGTCAACTCCCGCTGACTTATACGCATTTTCCGCCATATTCATATCTCCTTTTTTGTTTTTTCGGCAAATTACAGCTCCGCCGCCATTTTCTTTACCTTTTCGTTTTTCTTTTCAACGCCCTCAACCATTTTTACCTTTGCCTCTTTCAGAGCGTCCTTTAAGTAATCGTACTTAAGCGCGAGCATCTGCGCCGCCAATATTGCCGCGTTTGTGCCGTTGTCCACGCCGACCGTCGCTACGGGTATTCCCGGCGGCATCTGAACAGTCGCCAAAAGCGCGTCCATACCGTCAAAGGTTGACTTTATGGGAATGCCGATTACCGGCACGATTGTGTGCGCCGCGATAACCCCCGCCAAATGCGCCGCCATACCTGCCGCGCAGATGATAACCTCGATTCCGTTTTTCTCCGCGTTCTTCGCGAACTCCGCCGCCTTGTCGGGCGTTCTGTGCGCGGAAATCACGTTTACATCGACCTCTATGTTAAATTCCTTAAGTTTTGACACGCAGCTCTTCAATTTTTCAAAATCGGAATCACTGCCCATTACTAATGCTGCCTTTGGCATAATTATTCACCTGTCCTCTCAAAATTAATTGAATTTTTACATTATAATAGTATCAAAATTTGCCTGTATTGTCAACATTTCAAACCCCGCCTGCTTAAAATTTTTATAACGGCGAATATGTTTGACACCGCAACGTAATAATGTTATAATTATATTGGCGGAAGTTTTGATGGGAGTGGATTTATATATGGAATTGAAAATTGCTATATGTGATGATGATACAGAGGTATTGAATGAAAATAAAAAAATAATAGCATCTATTTTTGACGAGAGAAACAAGGAATACACGCTTGATATATTTGATTCATCGCAAGAGCTGTGGAAAAGCGCAGCCGCGTATGATATGGTATTTCTTGATATTGAAACGGATGAATATGACGGTATTACTTTGGCAAGAAAAATTTTGCAAGTCAACAAAGACTGTTTTGTATTTTTTATAACAAATTATCAAATATATCTCGACAAGGCTTTTGATATAAATACGTTCCGTTTTTTACCAAAGCCGATTGACGCGGCACGTCTGGCAAGCGGAATAGACGTAGCCTTAGATCGAATCCGCGATAGGGAATTGTTTATAGGCGTAACCGATTTCCAAAACAAAATAACGGTGAATATTGAAATTTCATCGATTATATACATAGAAAACGAGGGACGGAGAACCCATATCGTTACAACGGAATATGATTTTACCGCAAAGGAATTATTCTCCAAGCTTAAAGAACAAATTGAAAAGGAAGTGAATTATTTTGCCTCGCCGCATCAAAGCTACCTTGTGAATTTAAAATATGTTACGGCATACACAAGGCAAAAGGTGACATTATCATATGCCGGTATGGATTATACCGCGGAAATGTCACGCAGAAAATACAATGATTTCGGCGTTAAGTTTTTTTCTATGGCAAAACTACTAAAATGAATATAATAAATTATCTTACCGTGATTATTTGCGTGATTGCGGAATGTCTTATACTTATATACTATTCAAATACAACAATGGTTTACAGAAGCTCTCGGGTAAAAAGCAATTCAGACTGTAGACAAAAGTGTCAGGCTATACCTTTGTAGCCTGACACTTTTGCA
>JAJQAT010000199.1 GCA_021203665.1 Bacillota bacterium | reverse complement strand
ACGCGAAAAGGTCAGACTCCGAGGTAGGGAGCTGACCTTTTTGTCTACGGTCTGTGACGGATTAAAATCCGTCATTTTTTCTTTGTATAATATTACCAATGCACTATTTCGCCAAAAAATCGCCGAGTCTGATAACCTCTATGCCCGCGAGCATTACAATGCCGGTGCCGTGGGTATCGTTAAGGTTCCAGCCGAGCTCGTTCTTGTAATAATCCGCGATAAACGAGAACTCCGAGCCGCGGCACACGCCGTAAACATTGCCCGCGTGGTCAACGCTCGTTCTTGAAATGCCGTCCCAAGCCTTGTAAACAGCCTTCACGTACTTCTCGGGATTTTTGAGCCAGCCGAAGCGCACGCCTCTCGAGAACGCGTATATAAACATCGACGTGCATGAGGTTTCCGGATAGGACTCATGGTCGTTAAGCACCTGATGCCACATTCCCTTATCGTCCTGAAGAGCGAGATAGCCCTCGCAAAGCGTGTTCAGGAACTCAATCAGCTCGTTCTTTTGAGGGTGATCCTCCGGAAGATTTTCAAGCAGCTCCGTCATCGAGAATACAACCCAGCCGTTGCCGCGTCCCCACGGAACATTTGTCTTTGTGTCGTATTTGAAGTCGTAAACGTGCGACATTATCTTTTCCTCGGGCATGAATAATCTCTTTTTAAAGCCGAAGAACTGATTTGCCGCGTCGTCTATATACTTTTGGTCGCCGGTAAATTTATAGTATCTCGTAAGGAACGGCACGCTCATGTAAAGGTCGTCCGCCCACATTGTCTGATTGTGGAAATGGTGCATCATTTCCTTGCGGAAGAAGGTTCCGTCCTCAAGTCTTGCCTGATGATTGTAGATATAATCTCCGACGTAATCCGCGACCTTTTTAACGTCGCGAAGTCCCAGGCACTTATGCACCTCAAGCATCATCGACGCGAAGGAGCCGCAGTCGTCAAGGCTGTCTATGCTTGTAAGCAGGTTGTGAATACCGGTTGCGCCGCCGTACTGCTCCTTGTCCCAAAGAGCGTAGTCAAGAGTGTCTATGCAAAGCTGAACATGGTCTTTTATGTAGTTTTTAATATCCTCCGAGCCGATAAGAATAGCGGTGTGAAGAAGTCCGTACAATGTGACGCCCAGGGGATAATTCCAATGTCCGTAGAACTGTGTTTCCACATACGGTCTTACGAATGTGTCCGGAGCGTCGATTCTCCAGTACGTTTTCGGCTCGCCGACAACGTGCTTCATGTCCGACGCGGTGTCAAACGGAAATTCAAACGTGTCGTCGAATGTGCCTATGTACATCCACACGTCGTCCGTGCCCATAACCCTTGCCGCGTTCTCAAGCTTGGCATCGGGACATTCGAGGGTATAACCCCAGTCGCCGCCGCCGCAGGTTACCTTCACGTATAAATCGTATGCTCCGAACGGAAGCTCAACCTCAAAGGTTTCCTTGCCGCCCTTAGTCGAGAACACCTCTTTTTTGTTTATATATACCGCCGCCGCGGTTTTTGTGTCAAGAGTGATTGTATGCTTTGTGTCCTTTATATCGTCAAAGAACGCCTTTGTATAGCCGACAGCGTATCTGCCCTTGGGCGTGCCGTACATACGCGCGAGCTGACCCTTTGCCTTTTCCTCGTCGGACCAGTCCTTTACGGGATAAAGCTTTTTGTCAAAATCCGCCTCGCTCATTCCGATTTCAAACTCGGGTACGTAATCGTCCGGCACAAGCTCCGTAAACACAAAGCCCTCCTGTCCGTCGCGCTCCTTGGTGGGCATAATCGTGTACATATCCCATTTGCCTATCCATGTGCCGAACTGTCCGCCGAATCCGGCTTTGGTCTTTTTGAACTGTATTCTTATGTCGTTCCAACCCGCCTCGACGTCCACAAATACGCGGGTGGCGTTCTCGGAATATCTCTCCTTGAAAATATCCGACTTGTATACGATCTCGCCGTTCACGTACATAACCATCGGACCGAAGCAGTTTATATCCCAACCGAACGAGGACTTGCCGCTCGAATAATACTTCGCGAACGCCCATACGCAGTCCTTATCCTTGCTTTCGGGGAAAATCTTGTTGAAATCGACAAGGTATCTGTAGTCGGTGGTGCGCACTATGCCGTTGTTCGTGTACGCGCGGCAGCAGTACTCGTGCGCGATGTTCTGTCCCACATATCTGTAGGCAAGCGATGAAATTATAGCCTTCGGGTCGGTGCCTTCAAAGGTATGTATGCTTTGGCTGTCATCAAAATAATAACCCATTGTTTCCTCTCTCCTCATAACCAAATTTTATTAATCTTATTATATCATCATATGTCGCTGATTGTCAATGCAAAATAAGCGTGTTTTGAGGAAATAAAAAAACGGAGCCTTCGCTCCGCTTATCCCAAAATCGCCTTTGCCTTTAATATGGCAATCGCCGTTTTCGCGTCAACGATTTTATTATCCATAACCATTTTGTAAAGCTCATCGAGCGGATATTTTTTCACGTTCAGAAACTCGCCCTCGTCAAGATGCTGACCCTTCCACTCCAACTCCGTACCGAGATATAAATGCAATACCTCCTCGCAGTAGCCGGGAGTTGCGTAATAATCGCCCAAAGGCTCTATTTTCCCGACACTGTAGCCGGTTTCCTCGACAATCTCACGTTTCGCACATTCAAGCGGGTCCTCGCCGTATTCGAGCTTTCCGGCGGGAATTTCAAGCATCATGGAGCGCGCCGCTATTCTGTACTGCTCCACCATAAAAACATTTTTCTCCGCGTCCACCGCCACTATGCCCGCGCCGCCCGGATGCGAAATAAGCTCGCGCTTTGCCGCCTTGCCGTCCGGACGGACTATGTCCTCCACGCGGACGTGTATAATTTTTCCGTCATAAACGCTTTTGCTTGATACTGTTTTTTCCTCAAAATCCATTGTTCACCGAAACTCCTTTCATATATATGCATATACATAAATTTGGAAAAGAAGCGAGCAGGTCGGCTTTTCTTGCGAACGCCGTGTACGGTCGTAGTACATAAGTGAAGCAAAAAAGTCGAGATGCGAAGCTTATTTTTCAAATTTACTTCAGAAATCTTTCAATCGCCGGTTCTACATTCAGCATTTCCTTTAAATTTTCATAATCGCGCCTTGATTTTTCGTTTCTCTTTCCGGTGTATACCGCTCGAATCATAATATTTTTCGGCGTTTCAAGCGGAGAAATATACTCAATCATACTGACCTTGTAGCCCACGCTTTCAAGATATGCCGCACGTATACCGTCCGTCAAGGTGTCCGCAAGGCGCGCCTTTAAAATTCCGTGCTTTGTAATCGCTTCGAACGGCTCATAGGAATACTGCTTCAAAATATCCTTATGACAGCACGGCACGCTGACAATCGCGCGCGATTTTGAGCGGATACCGAGTCCGAGCGCCATATCGGTAGCGGTGTCGCACGCGTGGAGCGACACGACTATATCGGGGCGCACGCTCGGAGTATATTCGGTCAAATCGGCCTTTATAAATTCCATATTATTATACCCGAGATTGCGAGCCATACGCTTTGATGCCTCGATTACCGTTTCGGAATAGTCCACGCCGATAAAACGGCATCTCTTTTTAAGTATCTCGCGCATATAAAAATTCAGCACGAACGACAAATAGCTCTTTCCGCACGCGGCGTCAAATATAACGTACTCGTCCCTGTCGCCGATTTCCTTTAAAACGCCGCGCATAAGTTCAACAAAATAATCAATCTGGTTATACTTGCGAATTTTATCGTTTTTAATCTTGCCGTTTTTTGCGAGTATTCCGATTTCGGTAAGCAAGTCCTTTGCAAGCGCGGGATTTACAACGTATTCGCGTCCGGTTTGAACGGCGCTTGTTTTTCCGACCTCGGCGGTTACGTCCTCATGGCGCATATTCACCTTTTTGTCGCTCGCGTCAATAACGATTTTCGCGCCGCGCTCGCTGTAAATTATCCTCGCCTCGTCATATTTTAAAATCTCTTCGGCGATTATATCCCATATTTCCTCCCTGCCGACTGCGCGTTTTACCGCCTGGTAATCGAGCGTTATATTTTCGCCGTACAATATTTTCGCGGGGAATATTTTTGTTCCCGATTTAAAGCTTATTGTAATATCATTGAAAAAATCAGCGTTTTCCTCCATGCGCGAAAGCAGTCCGGTGAAAAACAGATTTACCTTTGACACGGTTTTTTTGTTCATAAATGTACCTCATTTTTGTTTGATTGTGCCCCCACACGCGACTTTGATAACCGTTCGTTATTCCGTAGAGGCGAACAGTGTTCGCCCGCGGGCGCCCAATGTGTACAGTGTAGTAACATAGTATACAGGTATGCAAGGACATA
>JAJQAT010000091.1 GCA_021203665.1 Bacillota bacterium | reverse complement strand
GACGACGCCAAGCTTATGCGCTTTATAGGTCCGCCGCTCGTATGGTCTTTTAGCGAATACTACGCCTTTGACGAGGAAAAGGCTCTCAGGGCGGTGGATAAATACCGCGAAAGATTTTCAAAAACAGGCTTGTTTGAAAACAGGGTTTACGACGGCGTTTACGATATGCTGCAAACGCTTACGGATAACGGTCATATTCTCGTTTTGGCAACGTCAAAGCCTAAGGTGTTCACGGACAGAATTATGGCAAAGTACAGACTGCGCCCGTATTTTAAGCTTATAAGCGGCTCCGAGCTTGACGGCACGCGCAACGACAAAAACGAGGTTATAGAGTACGCCATAGAAAAGCTCGGCTGCCGCCGCGAAAGCGTTATTATGGTCGGCGACAGAAAGCACGATATAATCGGAGCGAAAAAATGCTCGGTTGCCTCCTGCGGAGTCCGCTTCGGCTACAGCGAGGGCGGCGAGCTTGAGGAAGCCGGCGCGGATTATATCGTCGATAATTTTGAAGAGCTTCTCGGCATACTTATGCAATAAATTAAACGGGAGTGAGCATCATGAGATATAAACTGACAAAAGGACTTGAAAACAATCCCGACGCTATAGAAATACGGAAAAGTGTTTTTATGGATGAGCAGGGGTTCAAAAATGAATTTGACGACACGGATAAGGACGCCTTTCACGTCGTCATCTATGTAAAAAACAGGCGTGCGGCAACGGGCAGACTGTTTTGGAGCCAAGGCGGCTGTATGAGAATCGGGCGTGTGGCTGTTTTGAGCGAATACCGCGGCAAATCGCTCGGCAGCCTTATAATCGCGGTGCTTGAAAAAAAGGCGCGCGAGCTTTGCTGTAAAAAAATCGAAATTTCCGCTCAAACGCGCGTTTCCGAATTTTATAAGCGTCTGGGCTACGCGCCCTGCGGCGAGGAATATACCGACGAGGGCTGTCCGCATACCGCAATGGTTAAAATATTGGACTAAACTGTCACAAATCCAAAAAAACAGGGTCGAATTTTTCAGCCCTGTTTTCTTGTCTTTTTCATATTTTCGATTATAATATTCCGCGCGTGTACCGCCTCGTCCTTCGTCGCGTCCGGAGTATCGCCGAGGGGATATTCCATTCCCAATTCACTGTACTTCGGCTTTGCCATAGAGTGATACGGCAAAACGTCAAGCGCCTTTATATTGCGGTATTTGCCTATATACCCGCCCAGACGCGCAAGGTAAGCGTCGTCAAGGGTGATGCCCGGAACAATTACGTGACGTATCCACACGGCTTTGTTTTTACCTGCGAGATAGTCGAGATAATCCAGCACACGCTTATTTGAATGTCCCGTAAGCTTGCGGTGCTCCTCATCGTCTATATGCTTAATATCGAGCATAACAAGGTCGCAAGCATCGGTCAGCGCGTCAAACTCGTCAAGCCTGTCACGGGAAAATAATATTCCCGAGGTGTCCAGGCAGGTGTGTATTCCGCGTTTCTTGGCTTTTGTGAAAAGCTCTGTGAGAAATTCAATCTGCATAAGCGGCTCGCCGCCCGTGGCGGTTATTCCGCCGTTTTTGTAAAACACCGCGCCCTTTTCGTACTCGTCAAGAATTTCCTCCGCGGTCATATCCGTGCCGCCGGACATATCCCAGGTGTCGGGATTGTGACAGTAGAGGCACCTCATAGGACAGCCCTTAAAAAAAACCGTAAGTCTTATCCCAGGACCGTCCACGGTGCCGAACGATTCAATCGAATGAATATGTCCTATCATATTCTGTCGTGGAATGTACGGCTTATAACGTCGTCCTGCTGTTCCTTTGTAAGCTTAATAAAGTTTACCGCATATCCCGACACTCTCACCGTAAGCTGCGGATATTTTTCCGGGTGCTTTTGAGCGTCCAAAAGAGTTTCTCTCGTAAATACGTTTACATTTAGGTGGTGTCCGCCCTTTTCAGCGTAGCCGTCCAATAAATTTACCAAATTTTCTACCTGTTGTGTTGCCATAATAATCTCCTCCTTAATTTAGTTAATGTTATCCTCGCAGCAGCCGTCGTCAAGGTCAACCGCAAGGTCGCCCATAAATACTCTGTCGTCCTTGCCGAGTGCGCCCGGAATGATAGAGAACGTATTTGAAATACCGTCCTGCGCGTCCTTAAACGGCAGCTTTGCCACCGATGAAAGCGACGCTACAGCGCCGTGCGTATCGCGTCCGTGCATCGGGTTCGCGCCCGGCGCGAGCGGCACTCCGGCTTTTCTTCCGTCGGGCGTGTTACCCGTCTTTTTGCCGTATACCACGTTCGATGTGATTGTGAGAATCGACATTGTGGGAATGCTGTCGCGGTAGGTGTGGTGCTTTCTTATCTTATCCATAAAGGTTTCCACAATCTTAGCCGCGATTGAGTCAACTCTGTCGTCGTTGTTTCCGTATTTCGGGAAATCACCCTCTACCTCATAATCAACGACTATGCCCGCCTCGTTTCTTATGCACTTAACCTTCGCGTACTTAATCGCGCTAAGCGAATCGGCAACAACCGAAAGTCCGGCGATACCGGTCGCGAAGTATCTCTTTACCTCCCTGTCGTGAAGAGCCATCTGAAGCTTTTCGTAGCAGTATTTATCGTGCATATAGTGAATTACGTTAAGAGTGTTCACATAAAGACCGGCAAGCCATTCCATCATGTCGTCATACTTCTGCATAACGTCGTCATAATCAAGATAATCACCCTCAACCGCGCGGTATCTCGGACCCACCTGTGTGCCGAGTCTTTCGTCAACGCCGCCGTTTATCGCGTAAAGCAGGCACTTTGCGAGATTGGCTCTCGCGCCGAAGAACTGCATTTCCTTGCCTACGCGCATAGACGATACGCAGCACGCGATAGCGTAGTCGTCGCCGTGAGTAACGCGCATAAGGTCATCGTTTTCGTACTGGATTGAGGACGTCTTTATTGACATCTCGGCGCAAAATTCCTTGAACGCTTTGGGAAGTCTTACGGACCACAGCACCGTCATATTCGGCTCGGGAGCCGTACCGAGATTATCGAGCGTGTGCAGGTACCGGAACGAGCTTTTTGTAACAAGCGGTCTGCCGTCAATGCCGATACCGCCGATTGACTCCGTTACCCAAGTCGGGTCGCCCGAGAACAATTCATTATAATCGGGGGTTCTCGCAAACTTCACAAGACGCAGCTTCATAATGAAATGGTCTATATATTCCTGCGCCTCCTCCTCTGTTATAACGCCGTTCGCGATGTCGCGCTCGATGTAAATATCAAGGAATGTCGATGTTCTTCCAAGGCTCATCGCCGCGCCGTTCTGCTCCTTGACGGCGGCAAGATAGCCGAAATACAGCCACTGCACCGCCTCTTTGGCGTTCCTTGCCGGCTTTGAAATGTCGCAGCCGTAAATATTTCCAAGCTCCTTAAGCTCATCAAGCGCGCGCAGCTGCTCCGCAAGCTCCTCGCGAAGTCTTATATTCTTTGAGGTCATTCTTACAAGCGAGGTTTCAAGCTGTTTCTTTTTATCCTCTATAAGAAAGTCAACTCCGTACAGCGCCACGCGTCTGTAGTCGCCGATAATTCTTCCGCGTCCGTAAGCGTCGGGAAGTCCCGTTATGATTGCGGCGTGTCTTGCCGCCTTCATCTCCGGTGTGTACACATCAAAAACACCCTGGTTATGCGTTTTTCTGTACTTTGTGAATATATTGACAACCTCGGGATCCACCTCGTAGCCGTTCTGACGGCACGCGTTCTGCGCCATTCTTATACCGCCGAAGGGCTGGAGTGAACGCTTAAACGGCTTGTCGGTCTGAAAGCCGACAATCTGTTCAAGATCCTTGTCGAGATAACCCGCGGCGTGCGACGTTATCGTCGATACCGTCTTTGTGTCCATATCAAGCACTCCGCCCGCCTCGCGCTCTTTTTTTGAAAGCTCCATTACCATATCCCACAGCTTCTTTGTGGCGTCGGTCGCCGGAGCAAGGAAATCACCGTTGCCCTCATATGGTGTATAATTCTTCTGGATGAAATCACGAACATCTACTGATTTTGTCCACTTTCCGGGCGCAAATCCCGCCCATTCCTCTCTTTGTTCGCTGTGCATAATAATCTCCTCCTGTTTTTCATTATGTTTATTCTTTGTAATACGGGATTACAAATACTTAGCAATATCTAACCGGTATACCATTAATTGGTTAGTCACTGCTAACCTCTTCTATATAGTAACACTTAAACGAAGAAAAGTCAACACTGTTTTTAAAAATACCTGTTGTGGTTTTTTACAAAACGAACCACTGTATATTGTGTTTTAACGTCATTTTTAATATATTATACTATTTATGTGTATTTTTGTTCACACGGCGGTAAT
>JAJQAT010000046.1 GCA_021203665.1 Bacillota bacterium | reverse complement strand
TTTAAATAAAATATGAACAAAAAAAATACACACTCCGAAGAGTGTGTATCTTTGTTGTTTTTATTAGTTTGTGCCGTCACTTTCGCTGCTGCTGTCGCCATCGCCGGTGTTACTGTCGCCGTCTTCGTCACTACTTTGCGCAGTCACTGTCAATGTAACAGCATTGTTCGGCATTGTGAAGTAATAGTAACCGTCCCCTGTAGAAAGTTCTACGCCTTCTGCGGTCAGCGTTGCTGTGTTGTCGGTAAGAACAACCTTGATTGTTTCGCCCTCGCCTGCTGCGGTTATCGCTTTGCCGGTAGGTCTTGTTACTGTTACAGCCTCAGAATCAAATGTAATATCGTTTGCTGTGTAATTCGGATTTGTAATCTGTTCCGCACTTACTGTTATTGTATTTGTGCCGTCGCTAAATTCGTACTCATACTCGGTATTAACAATATCCGCTGTTGCTTCGTTATTAAGTAAGCCGTTTGCTATAATAGCCGCCCAGCAGCTTGCCGCATTGTATGACGAATGAAGCGAGTCACCGGAGTTATTATAATAAGCCTTAAGAATTGTATCAGTTTCACTCGGAATCGAAGCCTTTGCAAGTGTCAAAGTCGAATCATAGGTTGCGTCACCATAGTAGGATCTGTAGTAGTCAGCACTCTTCGCGGCAAGGTCTATCAGATTTGCGCCCGAATTTTCAGCCGCTACAATAACATCGCTTGTACTCTTAACGCTGCCAACATACTCACTCACACTGTGGCTTGATGAGTTCGGGGTTACAACAAATACAGTCATACCTATTTTCTGAGCTTCTTCAACCATGTATTCGATAGCATCTCTCATTACGTCCATTGAAGTATGGCTTGAATCGTTATATCCACTCTCAAGAATGAATATATCGCCTGCCTGTGCGCTTGCCAATACATTTGTAAACGCGTCACCACGCATACCGTCAGCCCATGCGCCGCTGTTACCGAGGTTAGTTACTCTCGCGCCTGAGATGTAATTCTGAAGCACATCGCCCCAACCTGTTCTTACAAGACCTTCGCTGCCTTCCGGAGCTGTACCGTAATACTTAGCAACAAGCGAATCGCCTATTACATAAACTCTTGTAGCTCTTGTAACTATTGACGGAGCCTTAACAAACTTAACCGCCGTTACAGTCGATTCGCTGCTCTTATCGTCCTGATAATTAAATGTAACACTGCCTTCGGCGATTACAACGTCCTCAACCTCATAATCGGTTGAAGCTGCGATTGTTCTCGCAATCGTCCAGTTATCGCCGCCCTGGTTAAGGTTATTGATAATCATCTGGTCGTTAGCGTATACGTCTGTTCTCGCACCGTTGTTAGCCGTTACCGTAATATTGTAGGTGTCCGACGGAATCAGGTACTCGGTGTTCATAACACCCTCGTAAATCGGAGCGACCTCAACCTTGTCCGCGCCTGTTGTGTCCGCGGTAATTGTGCCGTCTGTCACGTCCGCCAAAGCAACCTCTGTTTGAGCTACCTGTACGCCGTCAGCCGTTGCCGTGGTTACCTGATAGCCTGTTATAGCGTCGTCGGTTGTAAGAGATGAAATGTCAACAACAGTTGAATCTCCGTCAGCGTCCGCAACCGCGCTGAATGTAGCAATCTTAACGTCCTTTGTGAACGAGTAATCCACGCCGTTATTTGTGAATGTTACCGTTACGGTAATATCGCCGTCGTCCGTAAGAGTAACAACGCCTGTTTCGGAATCGATTTCAGCGTTTGTAACCTCCGATTCATCTCCTGTTGTTATCTCCGCCGCCGTTGCCGCAGCCGCAATCGGGTTCATGCCGGAAAGCGAATCCCAAAGCATAACCGTTGTGCCCGCGTCCGCGGTTATTGTATTTGTACCCTCGACAAGCGTTACATCCTCTGTGGAAACGCTCTTAAGAGTGCCGTCCTCATTGTATACAGCCTTAATCGCTACAGCCGCGCCCGCGTCCTCTGCGTCAACCTCGAATGCTGCGCCGCTCTCTGTCTCGGTTTCACTTGCAAGCGACCACACAGCCGTTACATAATCCGTTATATCATCGCCGAACTGGTCTGTAACATTCGATACAGTATATTCCGCGCTGCCCGCTGTTTTGTCGAGAGTAGCACTTCCGCTTACCTCCGCCGAAACAACTTCAGCCGGCTCTATTGTAACGTCAAGAGTTGCCGTCTTGGGAGAGTCATCGGTGCTTACGCTGCTTACCAATGTAATTGTGCCGCCCTCTGTTACCGTATCGGGAACGGTAAGAGTTGCCGACATTGTGTCCTCGGACGGAGTTATTGTCGCGCCCGCTATATCGGTTGACCATGTAAAGGTTTCGTTGTCCTCGATTACCATAGCGTCAACCTCGTATTCCTTTGTTACCGTCGCGCCGTCAACAGTTGAGAACTCCTCCGGTCCGTCGATTTCAACGCCGGTAACATCAACCTCTGAAATAACAATGTCCTTCAAAAGCGCGTAACGGTCTACGTTATTAAGTCCCTCATAAAGAGTTATTGCCGAAACACCGGTTGCGGTTGTCGTACCAAGCTCATATTCATTACCCGCAACGGTAAGAATAACCTTTGTTTCTCCGTACGCGTTTGTCTTAAACAATACGGTAACGTCCACCCATTCGGTAAGAGCGGGTATTGAACCCCATGTAGTCGTAAATTCGCTTGTTCCCGAACTCCATGAAGCTGTTGATGAATCTCCGATGTCAAGATTAATATAACCGAATGCAACTATCGATGTGCCGTCCCCATCAACAACGGACACCGTTCTCTGCCATGAATATCCCACCGTGTTTTGTACGGTTGTCTTAAATGAAAGAAGCTGTGCCGTACCCGCCGTAAATGTAATCGGATCGGGGAGCGTGATTGTATCTGTGCGTCCCTTTTCATCCGGTGTAGCTATATAGGTTTCCGTTCCTGTTGCTCCGCCTGTTGTGTTATAAGCCGTGTTTGTGGAGCCGTAGCTTGAAGCGTTCACGCCCGGCTCATAGAACAGATAATCGGAAATATCAATAGTTGCCGTTGCGCTCAAGCTTTCGTCATTCTTTGTAGCCGTAGCGGTAACGGTGAAGCTTTCAACATTTGTGTCGCCCGCGTCAAAGCCGCTTAGAACGGTTATAACGCCGTCGTTTATGCTTACAGAATCATCAGCCGTGTCGCTGCCCGTGGGAAGAATTGACCATACGATGTCAGCGTCCTCGATTTCAACGCCCTTTTGGTCTATTACCTCTACAGTATATGCCGTGCTTGTCGTCGAATCAAGAGAATGAGGAGCCGTCATAGCCAGTTGACCGCCGGATAATGTTACCGTACCCGGAACAGGTGTGTATACCTGCGGACTGTATGTAACATTTTCTTCAACGGCATCTCCGTTTACAACAACGGTTCCGGTTGCGTCATCCTCCTGCTCAGCCGTAGCCTCATATCCTGCCTTATGGACTGTATAATCATAGCTGCCGTCGGTAAGCTTAACAATCACTTGACCGTTTGAATCGGTAGTGTATGTTTTACCGTCAATAGTTACCTCTGCGTCCGAAACAGGGTCTTGGGTGTTTGACGCAACATTTATAGTTGCCGCGTAATATCCGTCCGTAATTTCATATACAGTAAAATTATCCATCTTTAAAGTGGATACCATAGTACCGCCGGACTTTCTGTTTCCGACAACCGAGAATCCACCCACATTAGATGCGGACTCACTTAAAAATGCGAGATGAGAATATGTCGCAGTCGCGGTTGTTTCTCCGTTGGCGGTAATAGTCAAATTCAAAACCTCATGAGTTTCAAAGTCCAAATCAGCCGAAACCTTATACCATGTTGCCGAAGGCGCGGTTACTTCCGTACCGTTTACGGAAATTTTACTTGTATTATCCAATACGTCCGATATTTTAAATATCTGATTTGACGAGCTGTCAATAAGTATCGCGTCCGTACTGCCCAAAGACGTGGACGAATACCAGTCAAATTCAACATTAAGGATTTTGTCGGTTCCGTCAATCGATGATGATAATGTTAAAAGTGAAGATCTTCCGCCTGTACCACTGACTGTTGCCTGCAATACTTTACTAGATAACGCAGTGTCATCTTCCAATGACACTGTATATTGCGCACTGCCGCCATTAGTAAACGGAATCTCACTACTTTCAAAGTCATACGTTGCCGATGCCGTGTCGGACTTTGTTATGTCCGCCGCATTTGCCGGAATTACCATTCCCGCGAACGCGGTTGCCGTTATCGACAGAGCTGTCAATATCGACAAAAGTTTTCTTTTTTTAATCATGTGATTCTCTCCCTCTTTCTTTAATTTTCAGCGGTTTTCCCCGCATATATCATGATAAGAATATTATACAATAATGCCAAATTTATTACATTT
>JAJQAT010000033.1 GCA_021203665.1 Bacillota bacterium | reverse complement strand
AACTATTTTCAAAGAAAAAACCAAAAGTTCCTCCTGCGTCGAAACTTTAGGTTTTTAGCCATTTTTGACGCGCATGTCGTCAAAAATGATTTTTATTCGAGGTTAGCACCTCGAGCACCCAAGAACAAAGAGTACAAAACCTAACCGGTTTTGTCTACAATTTGAATATAAATCTTGACGGGAGAAAAAGCATGAATAATTCAAAAATAAAAAAGGTCCTCATTTCGGAGGAGGAAATAAAAGCAAAAATCAAAGAAACGGGAAAGCAAATCAGCGGGGAATACAGCGGCAAGCCGCTTCTTTTGGTGAGCATATTAAACGGCGCGTTTATATTTATGAGCGATTTTTGCCGCGCGGTTGATATTCCGTGTGAAATAGCCTTTATGCGCGCCCAAAGCTATTATGACGGCACATCGTCCTCCGGCGAGGTGAATATAACTATGGACATCGAGCGGGACATAAGCAAATACCACGTGGTTATTGTGGAGGACATAATTGACACAGGAAGAACGCTCAGCGGCATTATAAAGCTGTTAAGGAAAAGAAATCCGCTTTCGCTAAAGGTCATAACCCTTTTGGATAAACCATCCAGGCGCGTTGTTGACTTAAAAGCGGATATATCGCTTTTTACAATTCCCGATAAATTCGTTGTGGGATACGGATTGGACTGCGGCGAATATTACCGCAATCTGCCGTATATAGCGGAATATGAGGAGTAAAAAGCATTTGAAAAACCCCTCGGGAAAATCCGAGGGGTTTTAATTTTATTCGTTAAATCATTACAGCTGTATAATCTGCGTGTCGAACGCGCCGAGAGTGACGGTCTTATCGCCCGAATCCGTCTTAACGGTTGTTGTTTGCTCGGTGTCGGCATTGTTGATAACAACAAGCTGTTTCGCTCCCGGATAGTAGCAGCATTCCGTGTTCGCGTTATCCGTAAGATATTTTTGCTCGCCATTTTCGCCCGCCGCCTTTAAAATAAGGTTCAAAAGCGTTCTGTTGTTTATCTCGCCGTGCTTGAAGCTTGACATATAGACGCCCGCGCCCTTGCCGAACTTGCGCATTGTGACGGTCGGAACGCCGTTGGACGCCGCAAGCACCTCTGTTTCCGCGTCCGTAAGATAAATATTCATCTTTGGCGCGATGCTTGTGCCGCTTTCAACAGTGCCGTCATTTTTAACCTCAAAGGAGTATTTGCCGTGGCAAATTCTTGAGCCGGTGTCCTCGCTTACGCCGATAACGTGAGCCATACGGAAATATGTGTCATAGCCGCATACCGCGGAAGGCTCGTTTACGCCGATGAACGCGCCGCCGTTTGCGACCCATTCCGTAAGAGAGGTGACAACCTCCTCGTCCTTCCACTTATCTCCGCCCGACCAAGCGCTGCCCGCGAATCCCGCGTTAATAACAACGTCGTAATTGTCAAGACCCTTTTCCTTTAAATCCTCAAAGCTGATAAAGTCAACGTCAAGCGGCATACCCGCGAGAGCCTCGATAACATTGATAAGGTCAAGCTCGGGGTGCTCGTGATAATGTCCGCCGCAGGTCCATGAGCGCAACGAGCCCCAGAAGGTCAGCACCGCTACGCGGGGCTTTAGCACATACGGCTTGCCCGCCTTATGAAATTCGCGTATTTCTCTGAATTCGTCCGAAATTTTTTCGATATAATCCTGGAAATCCGGGAACGGAATGGTAAGAGAAAGGTATCCGCCCAAGCCGATTCTGTCAATCGGAGCGCGCAGCAGGGCGCGTCTTACGTTCTTCCAATAGCCCTTTGCCTCAAGGGTGGGATTGCCGCCCTCCATAAAGGTCGGAGCGCCGCCCAAGCCTACAGGGAACAAATACGGGTGCAGTCTGATTTCGTGCGTTTCAACCGCGTCAACGCCGGCGCAAAGTCTTGCCTCAAAGCCGTTAAAGACGCATTTGATAAGTCCGTCAAAGCCGAAATCCTTAAATCTCTTTCCCCACGGCTCAACGCCTACCCAGCTGTCGTCATAGAATACATACGCCTTTTTGCCGTAGCTATGTACAAGGTCAACAAGCTTTTTGCCGAAGTCGACAACGAAATCATTGATAAATTTCATCCAATCGAGCTTTTTATCGCCGCAGGTCATATGCGACGCGTGAAGATCGCCCTTGTTTATAAAGTCCTCGGAGGTCATAGCGTATCCGAATTTCTCCTCGAACTGCTTTAGAGCAAGCGGCGAAACGGTAAAGTCATATGACGCCCAATCCGAGAACAAATCTCTGTTTCTCTCGTTTGAGCCCCAAATCCATACAAAGTTATAGAACATGGACGTGAAACGCACAACAGTCGTCGCGGGGTGCGTTTTACACCAATTCTCCAGCCAGTCGAGCATATACCGCTGCGTTTCGGGATGTCTGGGATCAATCTGCATAAGATGCTCCTTATCCCAGTTGTTCGTCGTATGATTGTACATGGAAATCTCTTCCCATATTCTGTACGCGAGGAAGTTTACGGTATACTTATGCCACGGCGTTACCCCGTTCACGGTAACAACGCCGTCCGAGTATGTCCAGTCCTTAACCTCCTCGTTGGTTGTTCTGTCGAAAACCTGCCAGTAAGCCTTTGATTCCTCGCTGTCGTTAATTGTGAACTGCTCCGCGAAAAAGTCCTTCATAAGGTCAATTTTTACGCTCGCGCTTTCCGCCACAACAGGATTTGTCATAAGAAAGGTCTGCTGAAGCTTATCGGGATTTTGCTTTGCCCACTCGTTGTGGTCGCGGATTATACATATGGTTGAATAAATGCCGTAGCCCGCGTTTATAATCTCGGGCGACAGCTCGGTGCCGTCCGAATCGCGGATTACATCTGCGCCCCATTTGTCCGCCATTTGAAGTGTCAGTTCCTCGTATCCGCTTTCGCCCGGAAGAGTGAAACCGCCTTTAGTTTTTCCCATTCTACTCTCTCCTTTACTGATTTTTTAAATATTAAAAATTATATCATACCGCCGTATTGTTGTAAAGCAAAAAAACAGTGATTTTATCTAAAGTAACCGCTATTTGACGGGCGGCTATTCATTCTCGTTAATCATTTGCTCAAGCCGCGCCGGAATTTCGTTTGTAACGATAAAATCAACGCCGTAATCAAGGTACTGCCAAGCCGTGTCGCTGTCGTCAATCGACCATACGCCGCAGTACAGACCCTGTTGGTGAAGCATATCCACAACGGATTTATCCTCTATTTGCGTGTATTGATACAGAATACCGCGGTTTTCGGAAATTTCCGAAATATAAGCGAGATTATCGGTGTACGGCGCGGGATCATAGCCGATTGTCATAACGGGAATAACGCTGTTTCGGGCGCGTATTTCCTTTAGGGTGTCTATATTGTTGCAGGTAATGATACAGTTATTCTCCAAGCCGCTCTCGATGATTGTACTCAAAAACGCGTCATAATCGGAAATCGTCTTTATTTCCACAACCGCGGCGCAGCCGTACCGCACACATATTTCAAGATACTCCTCAAAGGTCGGTATCTTCAGATTTTCCGTTGTGCTAACATAATTTCCCGTGTCTATTTTAAACCCGGAAAGCTCCTCCAGGGTGTAGTCTGACACGGCTCCGGAGCCGTCCGTGGTTCTGTCTATGTCCTCGTCGTGCATACATACAAAATATCCGTCGCTTGTTTGTGAAATATCCGTTTCTATGCCCCAAAATCCCATTTTGCCGGCAAGCTCAAACGCGGGTATGCTGTTTTCGGGCGCGTAATTGGAATAGCCTCTGTGTGCCGCGAATTTCACGCTGTCGCCCGACAAAACGCCGTATTCCGTCTCCTGCGCCGACACGCCGCTTTGAGAGGCTATGACCTCCCGCGCGTCGGTATTCGGGAATATTTTAAGCGTAACAATACCCGAGGCAAATAAAAGCACCATAAGCACCCAAAGCTTTCGTCTCATATTTCGCACGCCTAAAACCTCCCTCCGATATATTTAAATTAAGCCTAAAACAGCGCCTTTATACCTATAATAATCAAAATAATTCCGCCAAGTATTTCCGCCTTTTGTCCGAGCTTTTCTCCCGCCTTTACTCCGATGAACACGGCGATAAGGCTTAGGATAAACGTGGTTACGGCAATAATCGGCGCGGAAAGCCATATATTCGCGCCGCTCGCCGCGAACGACACGCCGACGGCAAACGCGTCTATGCTTGTCGCGATTGCCTGGACTATAAGAACTTTAAACGTAAGGGTCTTCGTTTCCTTGTCCTCTTCCTTTGAAAATCCCTCGCGTATCATATTTATGCCTATAACGCCCAAAATAACAAGGGAAATAGGCCCCGACCATTTTTCGATAATCGACGCGAAAAGACTTCCCAAATAATATCCCAAAACCGGCATAATACCCTGGAACAATCCGAACGCGACAGGCATCGACAGCTTTTGCGAAAACGTCATATTTGTGTAAACCTTCGAGCTTGCGATACAGACGGCAAACGCGTCCATACTTAAGGC
>JAJQAT010000099.1:4306-4526 GCA_021203665.1 Bacillota bacterium | reverse complement strand
ATGCAAAAGTGTCAGACTACAAAGGTATAGCCTGACACTTTTGTCTACAGTCTGAGAACCGGTCTTTGACCGGTTCTTTTTTTGCATAAAAAGCTTGACATTCGTTGTGTGATGTGGTAATATAAAAAAAAGGAAAAGGAATTGATATTCCCGTTCCGCGAGAAATTTGTAGAAAGAAATAAATTCAATCTACCCATAACTACCTATCGGCTAAATAGGT
>JAJQAT010000099.1:0-4296 GCA_021203665.1 Bacillota bacterium | reverse complement strand
TTTGTAGAAAGAAATAAATTCAATCTACCCATAACTACCTATCGGCTAAATAGGTAGTTATTTTTTTGTGTAAAAAGCTTGACTTTCACTGTGTGATGTGGTAATATAAAAAAGGAAAAGGAATTGATGTTCCCGTTCCGCGTGATAATGTAGAAAGAAATAAATTCAATCTACCCATAACTACCTATCGGTCAATAGGTAGTTATTTTTTTGTGTAAAAAGCTTGACATTCACTGTGTGATGTGGTAATATAAAAAAGGAAAAGGAATTGATGTTTCCGTTCCGCGATAAGTTTGTAGAAAGAAATAAATTCAATCTACCCATAACTACCTATCGGCTAAATAGGTAGTTATTTTTTTATCCCCAGCATAGCATATATGAAAGATATTATTAATAATATCAAAATGAACTCATATACGCCCATAGCACTCGACCTCCTTTACGGAAGTGTCGGAACGGGAAGAGGTCAATCCCTTTTCCCGAAATAAATATATCACATAATACGCGCCGTGTCAAACGATGCGGAAAAATGTAAAGAGAATGTAAAATACTTGTTTAAATCGGTACATACAAACCCAAAGCTATTCTATTCCAAAGCACCTTTTTGCGTTTTCAAATGTGGCGTTTTCCACCTCTTCCACGGAAATCCCCTTTATCTGGGCAAGCTTTTCCGCGACGTAGTGTATATACAGCGAGCTGTTTCGCTTACCGCGGTGCGGCTCCGGCGTGAGATACGGCGAATCCGTTTCAATAACGATACGGTCAAGCGGAACGTACTTCGCAACCTCTGCCGGACGAACCGACTTTTTGAACGTAAGCGAACCGCCGAAAGCGATGTACATACCCCAGTCGAGTATTTCCCGCGCCATCTCCGCGCTGCCAGCGTAGCAGTGGAACACGCCGCCGACGCTCCGTATATCATGCGCGCGCAGAATATCCATACAGTCCTTGTGCGCGTCGCGGTCGTGTATAATTACGGGCATTTTCAGCTCCTTTGCAACGTCTACCTGCCGTGCAAACCACTTTTTCTGTAAATCCCGCGGCGAAAAGTCGTAGTAATAGTCAAGCCCTATTTCGCCTATCGCCTTTACCTTTGGATTTTTCGCGTATTCCTTCAGAGTAGTCATATCGTTTTCCGTCAGATTTTCCGCCTCGTGCGGGTGTATCCCGACGGACGCGTAAACAAAAGGATATTTGCCGCATATCGCAAGAATATCCGGCACCTCGTCAAGCGAGGAGCAGGAGTTCATTATCATACCTACATTGTTTTCCCGCATTGAGGATAAAACCTCGTCAACATCGTCCTTAAATCTCTCATCGTTGTAATGTGCGTGAGAATCGAACAGCATATTTTTCACCTTACTTTTAAAATTTCTTTTTCGGTTATTATATAATCCATAGGCACGTCGTGGCTTTCGGTCGGGATTTTGTCCAGCAGCTGAAAGTCATAGCACAAGCCTATCTTAATGCTTCGGCACTCGGATAAAAAACGGTCGTAATATCCCCTGCCGAAACCCATTCTGCCGCCGCGGCGGTCAAAGGCAAGTCCGGGCACAAGCACCGCGTCAATGCCGCTTATCCGCGCCGGATTTACGCGGCTCGGCTCGTATATTCCGTAAGCGCCCTTTTTTAAGCCGCTCAAATCATCAAGATATGACGGCGTTATTGTGTTGGTGTCCGTGTCCGTTACAGGCACAATAACGCGCGCGTCGTCCGTGAGCAGGGATTGTATTATACCCGCGGTGTCCGGCTCCTTAAACGCCGATAAAAACACGCACACCTCCCGCGCGCCGCCTATACATTTTAATGCATTGCCCTTTATTTTTTCGCTGCGCGCTCTAACCTCGTCGGCGGTCAGAGCGCGTCTTTTGGCGCGCATCTCGGCGCGCAGCTCGTCCTTAATCAATATTGCATTATCTCCTTTACGCGTTTTGCGGTTTCGCCGCCCTTCAGCAAGGAGAGCATCGCAAAGCCGAAGTCCGCAGCCGCGCCCGCGCCCTTGCCGGTGATGATTTTTCCGTCAACGACAGCCTTGTCGGCAACAACCTCCGCGCCGTAGAGATATTTTTCATATCCCGGGAAGCAGGTGGCTTTTTTGCCCTCAAGTATCATTTTTTTGCCCAAAATCGACGGCGCCGCGCATATCGCTGAAATATATATGCCGTTTGTTACGGCGTAATTTATAAGTCCGTGCACCTCGTTTGACGCGTCGAGAATTTCGTGTCCCGCTCCGCCCGGGAGCATAAGCAGCTCCATGTTGCTCGGGTCAACCTCCTGTATCGTGATGTCGGCGGTTACGGTTATACCGTGCGCGCCCGTAACGGTTTTGCTTTTTACTCCCGCGGTGAGTACCTCGACACCTCCGCGCTTTAAAATATCGATTGGTTCAATCGCCTCAACCTCTTCAAAGCCGTCGGCAAGCAATACATATACCATAATTAACATTCCTTTCTTTTTTGTATTAATATTATTGTAACATAGAATGAAATAATTCACAATAAGTTTACATAATTTTCGTTGTTTTTTTATTTTAAGTTTGCTATAATTATAAAAATGGGTTCTACTCGGACGGTTTTTAACATATACTAATAAAGAACGGAGGTTTTACGATGAAGGACAAAATTGTACCCGTTGAGATAACGTCGGAAATGCTTAATATGCTTGAAATCTGTAAAAAGAATAAGCAAATCGATCCCGAATTATACACAAAATATGATGTAAAAAGGGGGTTGAGAGATATAAACGGTAAAGGTGTCCTCGCGGGACTTACCGAGATAGGCGAAATTCACGCCTATGACACGCTGCCGGACGGAACATCGCAGCCGTGTGACGGAAAGCTGTATTATCACGGCTATGATGTGGAGGACCTTATCAAAGGCTTTATTGACGATAAGCGTTTCGGCTTTGAGGAGGTCACATATTTGCTGATGTTCGGCGAGCTGCCGAATAAGAAACAGCTTGATATATTCAATTCCACGCTTGCGCGGCTGAGGACAATCCCGCCGTCATTTGTGCGCGATATTATAATGCAGGCGCCCAGCAAGGATATGATGAACACCCTTTCAAGGAGCGTGCTGACGCTGTACGCATATGATGAAAAGGCTGATGATATTTCTCTGCCGAATGTGTTAAGACAGTGCCTACAGCTTATAGCGCAGTTCCCGATGCTGGCGGTATACGGGTATCAGGCGTTTAAGTATTACCACGAAAATGACAGCTTTATTGTTCACGCGCCCAAGCCCGAGCTGAGTACGGCGGAGAATATACTGCATATGCTCCGCAGCGACAGCCAATATACGCCGCTTGAGGCGAAAATACTTGACCTTGCGCTTATACTTCACGCGGAGCACGGCGGCGGCAACAACTCGACCTTTACCACTCACGTAGTCACATCCACCGGCACGGACACGTATTCAACGGTTGCGGCGTCGCTCGGTGCGCTTAAGGGACCCAAGCACGGCGGAGCGAATATCAAGGTCACGCAGATGTTTGAGGATATGAAAAAGAACATCAAAAACTGGAATGATGATAAGGAAGTCGAGCAGTATCTTTCGGATTTGCTGGATAAAAAGGCGTTTGACAAGGCGGGACTTATATACGGAATGGGTCACGCGGTTTATTCGCTGTCCGACCCGAGAGCGAATGTGTTTAAGGCGTTTATCGAGAGCCTGTCCAAGGAGAAGGGCAGGGAGGATGAATTTAATCTTTATTCCAAGGTAGAAAAGCTCGCGCCGCAGGTTATCGCGAGCAAGAGGAAGATGTACAAGGGCGTAAGCGCGAATGTAGATTTTTATTCCGGATTTGTTTACAGTATGCTGGATCTGCCGATGGAGCTGTACACACCGATGTTCGCAATAGCGAGAATATCCGGCTGGTCGGCGCACAGAATTGAGGAATTGGTAAATCCGGGCAAGATTATACGTCCGGCATATAAGAGCGTGGCGGAACATAAAATGTATGTGCCGCTTGACGAAAGAGAATAACGCGAAAAATAAACTGTGCGGTAAGTTGCTATGCAACTTAGCCCAAAGGGCTTGACTGCAAAGCAGTCAACACTTGCTATTATTCGGAGCTTGAAGTATACAACTCAGCACCTTTTGCCTGTGGCAAAAGGTCAGCCTTGCGGCTGCCCGCATTTCTTTGCGGTGCGAATACGACGTCGCTCCTCATAACAGCAATCTGCTTGTTTCTTTTCCGCGTTGTGATTTGTGCCGTTGCGGGGCGGACCTTTACGGGTCCGCCCTTTTTTGCTTGCCGAGCCGCGTAAAAACAAACAAAAATGATATATAAAAAACC
>JAJQAT010000126.1 GCA_021203665.1 Bacillota bacterium | reverse complement strand
GTATAATATCATATGTAAGCAAATTCGCGCATAGGCGAGGTGAGAATGTATGATAAATAAAATAATAAGCGAGATTATAAGTCCGAGCAAGGAATTCACTCCGATACCGTTTTGGTTTTTGAACGACGAGCTTGATAAGGCGGAATTGAAGCGCCGGCTTGAGGACTTTAACGAAAAGGGCGTAAACGGAGTTGTACTGCACCCGAGAATGGGGATTCCAGAAAGTACGGAATATTTGTCCGAGGAATACTTTGATATTATACGATTTATTGTTAAAACCGCAAAGGAGCTTGATATGCTCATTGTGCTGTATGACGAGGCGATGTATCCGTCCGGCTCGGCGCACGGACTTGTCGTAAAGAGCAACCCCGATTTCGCGTCGATCGGAATCAAGCTGACGGACAATCCCGACGAAGGCAAGGTAATCGCGGCGTTTGACGACGGTTACTGTATCGTAAGCCGCAAATGCGGCGGTACGATACGAGGTATTCATTTCGGCGAGGACGACGGCGAGGAAAACGCGCCGCTTTCGGCGGATATATTAAATCCGGACGCGGTCGATAAATTTATCAATCTTACGCATGACGCGTATTACAGTCGGCTTCGCGAATATTTCGGCAATACAATTATCGGCTTTTTTACCGACGAGCCGTGTATTCTCGGCAGAAACTCGGCTGGATATTTCGATTGGACGGACGGTTTTGAAAATGACATTATACGCGCGGGAGGCAAGCCGGAAGAGCTGCGCGGATTGTTTGACGGCGAGGAAAACGAAACGGTAAAAATATACGGACGGCTTATTCGTGAAAGGCTGAATAATGTGTATTACAAGCGGCTGTATGATTGGTGCGGCGCGCACGGCATCGCGCTTATGGGACACCCCAAGGACAGCGGCGACATAGACGAGGAAAGATTTTTCCACATTCCCGGGCAGGACCTCGTTTTCAGATGGGTATCGCCCGAGAACGGAGGAACGGTCGGAGCGCATTCGGTGCAGGCAAAATGCTCGTCCGACGCGGCAAGACACAGCGGCAAACGAAGAAATATGAATGAGTGCTTCGGCGTTTGTTCAAGGGAAAATATACCGTGGTATTTCACAGCCGATGATATGAAATGGTACATAGACTGGCTCGGCGTGCGAGGTGTGAATATGTTTGTGCCGCACGCGTTTTACTACAGCTTGGCGGGAAAGCGCAAGGACGAGCGTCCGCCCGATGTCGGACCTAACAATATATGGTGGCGGCATTATAAGCTGTTCTCCGATTATATCAAGAGAGTGTCGTATATAATGACGGATTCCGAAAACTGCGCAAAAACGGCGGTTTTGTGCGAGAGCGGAGCTGTTCCGTATGAGAGCGTCAAGGAGCTTTATGAAAGGCAGATTGAATTTAATTATCTTCCGTACAGCCTTCTCAATTCCGCGCGCGCTGAAAACGGCAGACTGAAAATCGCGGGCTATGAATACAAATATATCATCGGCGAAACAACGCTCCCGATAAAGTCAATTAAAAACGCGGACGAGATAGACGAGCGCGATTTTCGCACGAGCATACCGGCAAAGGATTTACGCGTCAGCCATCTTATAAAGCGCGGAGTGCATATGTATTTTATCGTAAACGAGGGCGAGAATGATGTCGTCGTAAAGGCTGATATGCCGCTGTCGGGAACACCCGTGGCGATGGATTTGTGGAGCGGCGAATATTATAAAATGCCGAGCGTATTTAAAGACGGCAGGACGTATATTGACCTGTCCTTGGAACGGCGCGAAAGTCTGCTGACATTGTTCGACATGGACGGAAATAACGAATATACCGCAATGCCGGAGCAAACCGTGATAGACGGATTGGATTTTAAACTAATCGAGGAAAACAGCGCGGATATTACCAAAACATATGCCGCTCGTTATGAAAGGCAAGAGGGTGTGCGAAACGAATATTTCCGCGTTACATTCGACGAAATGGCGGAATGTTATGTAAACGGCACATTTTGCGGAGCTGGCTTTTTCAACCGAGGATTTCGCATCGGCGAGTATTTAACCGACGGAATAAATGAGATAAGGCTTGTAATCACGGGAAATATTGCCAACAAATATTCAAATAAAAAAATCCCTTACGGATTGAATTTGCCCGACGATTTCGCCGGCGCATAGCGGAGGGGATATAAATCCATATAAAAAGGAGCCTTGCGGCTCCTTTTTATATAAAACCCTAACTCTCGTAATAAAAATCAAAGGTCCAATAAATCCTGCCTTCCTCGTCCTCGTCGGAGGCGCCTATGCCTATGTGGGTGAAGGTGGTTGACATCATGGTGCTGTACACACTTCTGTAGCCGGCGTTGTTTGTTATCGCCTCCATAAGCGACGCGGCATCTCCTATGTATGAGACAACCGACTCGGAATATGACGCGGACGGGATTACCCCGCTTTTCATTGCCGCGCTGAAGCGGTCGCTGATTTCTATTGTCGTTCCGTCCTCGTCCTCGTCGTCAAGGGTGGTTTCTCCTACCTTGAGCATATATTGCGAGTGCGACAGCGCGAACTCCGCCACGTCCTCATCATAGATGAGCGCGTCCAAGCCCAAATCGGCGCGCGCAGTATTTATCGCTTCAAACATTTCCAGTGCCGGTGAGGTTGTTTCAGTAGGCTCCGTTGTTTCGGCGGGGTCTGTTGTTTCAGTAGGCTCCGTTGTTTCGGCGGGGTCTGTTGTTTCTGTAGGCTCCGCTGTTTCCGCGGGCGACGGCGACGGTGTCGCAAGCGCGGCGTATTCGTCCGAAACCCATGAATCTATACAGCCTATCATGCCGTGCCACAGGAAGAGCTTATCCGGAATCATTTCATCGCCCAGGTCATAGGTGTACACTCCGTTCTCGTCCTCCAGGTCGCTCAAATTTATCAGCTTAAGCGAAACAAGTCTGCGGTACTCGTCATAGTCCGCCGCGAAAACAACCGCCTCCGTGTCGTTTGTTTCGACCGTTATCTGAGCCGTTTCCGCGTCATATGAAAGATTTTTGTAATTTTCGGGGTCGTATACATACGGTGCAGGCTCGGGGTTGGCAAGCGCGTTGACGCGTTCTATAATCTTTTCCGCGTCGATAAATCCGTAGCCGTAGCTTGTGTCATAGCCCTCGTCGCCCAAATCCTCGGAGGTGTCAATCAAAATTTCCATAAATTGAGCGGTTGTAAGCTCGGGATATATGCTCTTTGCAATCGCCGCGACAGCCGCCACGTGCGGAGCCGCCTGCGACGTGCCGGAGCAAGCCTCAATCTCATAGCCGCCGCTCTCGTCCTCAAACGGAGACAGGCAGAAGATAGCGTTATAAACCGAGTCGTCATGCGTTTCCTTTCCGCCCGGCGCAACAACAAACACGCTCTCGTTTCTCTGCGAGAAATAGCAAAGCTCCTTGTTCTTTGAGACCGCTCCGACGCCGATTATGTTGTCAAACGCGGCAGGATAGGTCAAATCCGCGTAATGCTCCTCGTCGTCGCCGCTGTTTCCGACGGACGCGATTATTATTACGCCCTTCTCAACAAGCGTGTCAATCGGCTCTTTTAACAGCGCAATTTGATCCTCATCAAGGTCTGTTGCGCCCAGGCTCATGTTTATAACGTCCAAATCGTCGTATTCGCAGGCCTTGTGAAGCGCGGATATTATGTGTTCAAGGTCGGACGATGTTTGGTCGTCGAATGCCTTTATAATAATAAGCTCAGCTCCGTCCGCGATACCCGCGACGTACTGCTCGTTATCCGTCTGCGCCGCTATAATTCCCGTAACGGCGGTGCCGTGCCCGCTTGTGTCGGTTACATCGGTTACATCGGCTGTGCTCGATGTGTCCTCCTCCGTTTCCCCGTCGCTGCCGGAGGTATCCTCTTCCGTTTCGCCATCGCTGCCGGACGTGTCCTCGTCCGACTGGGCGGTAACATCCGATGTGTCATCCTCTGTTTCGTCGGCGTTGTCTGATGTATCCTCCTCTGTTTCGTCGGCGTTGTCTGATGTGTCCTCGCTCGATTGAGCGGCATACATATATATGTATCGATTATTTTATCCGAGTTAATATCCGGGTGCTCCGTAAAAAGTCCTGTGTCGATGATGCAGACTGTCGCTCCGGTGCCGTCATAGCCCTGCTCCCACAGAGAGGGAATGCCTATCATCGGCAGTGACCATTGATAGCCGTAATACGGGTCGTTGGGCTCGTACAGCGTTTCCGTGTCGTCGGTGTGCAGGTACACGGGCGCGTTTTCGACGATAACCGCAATATCGTCCTCGCTCACAAAGCTATACACATCCTCAAGCGTGTCGGCGGCGTAAAGCGGCTCATCGGACGCTATGCGCTCCACTCCCTCCGTTTCGGCAAAGGGAATTACAACATCGGGGTTTAGCTTGAATATATATCCGTTTCCCTCCGCGGACGCGTGCGCCGCCGTGAAAACCGCGGCGGATATAATCATCAGCGCCGTTATTTTTATTTTCTTCATTGTATCAACATCCATTCCTCTGTTTATTTTTTAAAGGTAAAAGTGCTGATAATAAT
>JAJQAT010000089.1 GCA_021203665.1 Bacillota bacterium | reverse complement strand
AAATAGTACATAATTGGCTGTGTTCATAATTTGTTTACTCATTCAAAAACCGTGAGCCTGCGGCGTTTTTTGCCGCAAGCCCTGCATACATATTATTCGTCGCCGTCAACGGCATCCTTGTGCGAAAGTGATATTTTGCCTGTCTTTTTATCGACGTCCATAACCTTAACCTTCAGCCAATCGCCCTCTTTAACGACATCCTCAACCTTTTCGACTCTGCGATTCGCAAGCTTTGAAATGTGGCAAAGACCGTCCTTGCCCGGCAGGATTTCAACGAACGCGCCGAACGGCTGTATTGTCTTAACAAGACCGGTGTAGATTTCACCTACCTCCGGCTCCTTAACTATAGCCTCGATAGCGTCGCGCGCCGCCTTTCCGCTTTCCTGGTCGGCGGCGAAGATATAAATTGTGCCGTCCTCCTCGATGTCTACCTTAGCGCCTGTTTCGGCAACGATTTTCTGTATAACCTTTCCGCCCTGACCGATTACCTCGCGAATCTTGTCAACGTCAATCTTCATTGTGTCAACCTTCGGAGCGTAGGGTGAAAGCTCCTCTCTCGGAGCCGGAATAGCCTTCAGAAGTATTTCGTCGATGATGTAGCATCTCGCTTTTCTTGTCTTTGCGAGAGCCTCCTCGATAACCTCGTAGGGAAGTCCGTCGTTCTTTATATCAACCTGTATTGATGTGATACCCTTCTTTGTGCCGGCAACCTTGAAGTCCATCTCGCCGTAGAAGTCCTCAAGACCCTGAATATCAACCATTGTGGTGAAGCCGTCGTCCGTGGTGATAAGACCGCAGGAAATACCCGCGACCGGAGCCTTAATCGGAACACCCGCCGCCATAAGCGCGAGAGTTGAGCCGCACACGCTGCCCTGAGAGGTTGAGCCGTTTGATGAAAGCACCTCGGAAACCACTCTGATAGTGTAAGGAAATTCCTCCTCAGACGGAAGCACCGGAACAAGAGAACGCTTCGCGAGCGCGCCGTGACCGATTTCACGTCTGCCCGGACCTCTTGACGGTCTTGTTTCGCCGACCGAGTATGACGGGAAGTTGTAGTGGTGGATATATCTCTTTGACTCTTCAAGGTCTATGCCGTCAAGTCTTTGGTTTTCCGAAAGCGGTGCAAGCGTGGCTACCGAAAGAACCTGGGTTTGTCCTCTGGTGAACATACCGCTGCCGTGCGCTCTGGGGAGAAGATCGACCTCCGCCGCGAGCGGTCTTATCTCGTCAAGACCTCTGCCGTCAACACGTCTGCCCTGCACAAGCCAAGCGCGGACAATTTCCTTTTGCATTTTGTAAAGGATTTCGCCTATTTGCTCGTTTATGTCGGGGTACTGCTCCTCAAGAGCCGGAATAAGCTCGTCTGTGATAACGCCGATTCTCGCGTCGCGCACGTTTTTGTCGTCCGTGTCGAGAGCGTACTGCAGCTTTTCAAACGCCATATCCTTGATTGCGTCATAAAGGTCGTGGTCAACGTCGTGTGACTCGTACTCGAATTTTTCCTTGCCGATTTCAGCCCGGATGCCGCTGATGAAGTCGCAAAGCTCTATGATATGCTTGTGAGCGAGCTTGATGCCCTCAAGCATAACGCTTTCCTCAACCTCGTTCGCGCCCGCTTCAATCATAACAACCTTTTGCTTTGTTCCCGCGACGGTTACAAGCATTTCGCTCTTTTCTCTCTGCTCCACGGTTGGATTGATAACGTACTCGCCGTCAACGTAACCGAGCCATACGCCGCCTATGGGACCTGCCCAAGGAACGTCCGAGATTGATATTGCGATTGAGGTGCCTATCATAGCGGCAACCTCGGGAGGGTTGTCCTGGTCAACGGAAAGAACCGTCGCGACAACCGACACGTCGTTCCTCAAATCCGACGGGAACAGAGGTCTTATGGGCCTGTCGATAACGCGGCTTGTAAGAATAGCCTTTTCCGACGGCTTGCCCTCTCTTTTGGTGTATCCGCCCGGGATTTTGCCCACGGAATACAGCTTTTCCTCATAGTCCACGCTCAGCGGGAAGAAGTCGATGCCCTCTCTCGGCGCGCGCGACGCCGTCACGTTTACCATTACCACCGTGTCGCCGTAGCGCACAAGGCAGTGACCGTTTGCAAGCTGCGCCATTTTGCCTGTTTCAATGATTAGCGGTCTGCCCGCAAGTGTTGTTTCAAATGTTCTGTACATAGTTTTTCTCTCTCCTTTTATTATTTTTTGGAGATGGTCATTAACAGATAAATACAAGTGTAAAATCATATTAAGCAGTGATAAAACCCTCTGTCCAATGATCTTCATCAACGAGATATTTCTCAATATAAAAACAGTCTTCAGGGAATAACGAAAAACCTTGTTTATTTTTCAATCTATCTACTGCATTCTTAGCATTTTTTTCTGATGAGTACACACCAATAAATTTCACTTCATCATGTCCGTCTTCTGATTCGTATGAATGTTGTACAACATAAGCATATTTCATAATTTTACGCCTCTATTTATGTGCTAATGACTTTTCTCCATAAATATATATAGGCAAACGAGAAAAATCCCGTTTGCCCTAATATTCGTATAATTACTTTCTAAGACCAAGCTTAGCGATAAGAGTACGGTATCTTTCGATGTCCTGACTCTTAAGATAATTCATAAGACCGCGTCTTTTACCGACCATCATAAGAAGACCTCTTCTTGAGTGGTGATCCTTTTTATGAACATTAAGATGCTCATTGTTAAGGTGGTTAATTCTCTCTGTAAGAAGTGCGATTTGTACCTCCGGAGAACCCGTGTCGCCCTCGTGAGTTGCGAAAGTCTTTATGATTTCTGCCTTGCGTTCCTTTGTCATCCTTTTCACCTCCTATGATAAATCATCGCCCAATGCTGAGATGCCGTTGGTGATTCGGCTTTCTAAGGTATGGGTTCAATTTGTAAACTAAAAACTTAAAATAATTCGCAGAAAGATTAGTTCTGCTTTGTTGTTCTGTTGAAACGCTTGTTGAACTTTTCAACTCTTCCGCCTGTATCTACAAGCTTCTGCTTACCTGTGAAGAACGGGTGGCACTTTGAGCAGATTTCAACCTGGATATTTTCCTTTGTTGAACCTGTTTCGATTACCTCTCCGCAAGCGCAGGTAATGGTAGTTTGCTTGTAATCGGGATGAATTCCTTCTTTCACTACCGTTTGCCTCCTTTTTAAATTTTGCGGTACAAAAAATACCACAAAGTAGTATAACATATAATTATACCGTTTGCAAGTATTATTTTATGTTTTTTGTGAAAAATTATTATCGGAATTATTACTTTATTATTACCGAAGTGTTACTTTCCGTATATACTTTCTCACCTCGCCTGCCAAAAAAAGCGAGCCGCACACGCATACGGTGCCGCCGGCGCGTATTGACAGAGCCTCATTAAGCGCGCTTTCGGGATTGGCATTGACCGTGACGGGAACATTCATTTCGGCAACGATTGCGGCGAGCTTTTCCGCCTTGAGGCACCGCGGCATATCAAGCTCGGTCGCGACAACGTGCCTTGCAATCGGCGCGATTTCGCGTATGCACGAGTTATAGTCCTTGTCCTCCATCATCGCCGTTACGAGGACTATGTCCTTGTTCAGGTCAAGCAGGGATTTTTTCAAGGCGCGTATGCCGTCGATATTGTGTCCGCCGTCTATTATCACGTTTTCCGCGACAAACTCAAACCGCGCCGCCCATTTGGTGTTGGCAAGACCCGATTTTACGGCGTTTTCGGGTATTTTGACACCCTTTTTTTTGAGGACGTTTATAATTTCAAGAGCAACAGCCGCGTTTTGCGGCTGAAAGGCTCCTTTGAGCGACAGAGCATACTCCTTTCCTTTGTAAATAAATCCGTTTTCGGTAATCTCCGGCACCTCCGCAAAGATAAGCTCCGCGTCCTTTTCCTTGGCGCTTTGCTTTATGACGCTTTTTACCTCCGTATTCGGATACGATACAACAGAGCCGTTTTCGCGTATTATGCCGCATTTTTCGCGGGCGATTTCCTCTATGGAACCGCCGAGATATTGGGTGTGGTCAAGACCGATTTTGCATATGACGCTTACAAGACTGCCGTCTATAACGTTGGTCGCGTCAAGCTTGCCGCCCATTCCCACCTCCAAAACGACAAAATCGCAATGCTTTTCGTAAAAATATAAAAAAGCGATGGCGGTTACAAAGGCAAATTCCGATACCTGCGCGCCGTTCGCGTCCATCGAGGTTTTTACCCGCTCGGTGTATGACGCAATGTCGCTGTCGGAAATGTTTTCGCCGTTTACGCGGATGCGGTCGTTGAATACCTCAAGAAAGGGCGAGGTGAAAAGTCCGGTTTTGTACGCGCTCCGCTTAAGTATTTCCGCGGTCATCGCGGCGGTTGAGCCCTTGCCGTTTGTGCCGGCTATATGTATGAATTTCAGCTTTTTCTGCGGCGCCCCGAGCGCGTCAAGCAGCCTTGAGAGCTTTTCGTTTCCCAAGGGGCGGCGGAATTTCGGTATTGAATGGATAAAGTTTAACGCTTCTGTGTAATTCATTGTTTTCTCCGTGTAATTTGTTTTTCTATAT
>JAJQAT010000036.1 GCA_021203665.1 Bacillota bacterium | reverse complement strand
GTATAATGAAAACCGAAATAGAGGAAAAGCAAAAATATTCCGATACCGAGTTAAAGGAAAGGGGCTTTTAAAATGAAATTAAGAAAGAAAATCATTAGCGCAATAGCGGCAATGTCGCTCGCGGCAACACTCACCGGCGGCTTTGCGTCCGCAGCTGACAGCGGCATAACGGTTATATATGACGGACAGACGGTTGAATTTGATGTTCAGCCCGAGATTACGGACGACAGCGTTATGGTTCCGATGCGCGCCATATTCGAGCTTTTCGGCGCAAAGGTTAAGTGGGACGGCGATACGCAGACCATAACCGCAAAAAAGAAGTCAAAGACAATTACCATGACAATCGGCAGCAGCGATATAACCAAGAATGACGAAACCTACACCTATGCCGCGTCTCCGATGATAGAGGACGGCAGAACGCTTGTTCCGATAAGAGCCGTAGGCGAGCTTTTGGGATTGGACGTTGATTGGGACGCGGACACCAACACCGTTACCATAACAACTCCGACCGATGAGGACGATGATTCCTGGAAGGAAAACACCGGCACAATCGACCTTGACACGCTTGAAACCACCGGCGACGGCGTAAGCGTCGAGGACAATGTAATAACGATAACCGAGGGTGGCGACTTTGAGGTTACCGGCACCCTTGAGGACGGTCAGATTGTAATAGATACAGAGGATAAGGTAAAGCTGAGATTATCCGGTATGAGCCTTACGAACACAACCGGCTCCGCGATATATGTTAAGAATGCGGATAAGGCGTATATCACCTTGACCGAGGACACCGAAAACGTGCTTACGGACGGTGAAACCTATACAAGCGGCGACGATAACGAAAAAGCGTGTATCACCTCGCGCGATAATTTGGAGATAAAGGGCAACGGCTCTCTCACGATAAACGCCAATTACAATCACGGTATAGACAGCTCCGACAGCATTGAAATTTCAAACGGTAATATCACAATTAACGCGAAAAACGACGGTATTCACGCGAACGAAACCCTTGAAATAAGCGGCGGCACATTAACCGTCACAGCCGAGGGCGACGGCTTGCAGGCTGATGAAATTGTCGACATCACGGGCGGTACATTGGATATTACCACCACCGGCGCTGTAGCGTCATCATCGAGCGAGAGCTTCGGCGGTATGGGCGGCGGTCAAGGCGGCATGGGCGGCAGAGGTTCGCAAATGCAGCCCGCCGAGCAGTCCGAGGCGCAAACCGATACGACCGATGAGGAAATGCAGTCAATGCGTGAGGAAATGCAGCAGCAATTTGAGCAAATGCAAACCGCCGAAAGCAGCGAAGACGCCGATGAGGATGCTACAAGCAAGGGCATAAAGGCGGATTGGCTTCTGGATATTTCCGGCGGTGAGATAACCGTAAATTCCACAGACCACGCCATTCACTGCGCGTCCGATATTAATATTTACGGCGGCACAATAACGCTTGCGTCCGAGTCGGGCAAGGGTATTTCGGCTCACGGCGACCTCGTAATCGACGACGGAGAAATAACGATAACCAAAGCGACCGAGGGCATTGAATCAAAGCAAACTATGACAATAAACGGCGGCGATATTGATATTACCGCGAGCGACGACGGCTTGAATGCCGGCGGAAACAGTATGGATAATATGGAGGAAAGAGTAAGAGATACCGAGCGTTTTGAGCAGATGCAGTCCGAGGACGGCGAGGACAGCACCGAGCAGAGCAGTGAAACAACGGCTCCCGAAACGTCGGACGGCACCGCAAACGGCGATATGATGCAGCAGGGCGGCATGGGCTTCGGCGGCGGCAGAGGCGGCATGGGCGGCGGTCAAATAACGCAGCAGGGCGGTATGTCTGAAATGCAGGACGGCGGCGATATGTCGGATATGCAAAGCGGCGAGCAAATGACGCCTCCGGATATGACCGGTGACCTTGCAGACGGCGATACACAGCCGAGCGGCGGTCAAGGCGGCGGTATGCAAGGCGGTATGGGCGGCAATGATTCGGGTGAAATCGACAGCGACCATCATATTCAGATAAACGGCGGTAATATAACAATAACGGCGGACAGCGACGGAATAGATTCAAACGGCTCGATATGTATCGAGGGCGGCACGATATTGGTGAACGCGCAGGCGTCGGGCGCGGAAAGCGCATTTGACGCGGACGGAACAATCTTGTTCAACGGCGGCACAATTATGGGCGTAAGCGGACCGGGACTCGGCGAAACACCGAGCAGCTATTCGGCTCAAAATTCGATTATCGCTTATACCACATCAACTGTTGCCGCGGGCAGTGAGATAACCATAGAAAATTCCGACGGAGACACGATATTCGAGTTTACCGCGACAAAGGGCGGAACGGTTATTATGTTCTCGTCCGACGAGCTTGAAACCGGCGAAACATATACGGTTTATGCGGGCGGCGAAGAGGTCGGCAGCGCGGAAATACAGGACGTCGTAACGACGATAGGCAGCGCGCAGAGCAGCCGCGGAGGCGGTCAAGACGGCGGCATGGGCGGCGGTCAAGGCGGCGGACGCGGCGGTATGGGTACAGATATGTCCGGCGGCGCGGGTCAGGCGCAGTAAGGCTTAAATAGGATAAAAGGGTAATTTTAATATAGCTATAGGATAAAAGGGTAAAATACAAAATAAATCCGAAAGGGGCGAGTGCCCTTTTCGGATTTAGGCGGTTGATAAGCTTGTCAGCGGCTGAAAAAGGGCATACAATATCCCGGGCTGTCGACAGGTATATCAAAGATATACCTGCCGACAGCGAAAAAAGCATCATAATGCTTTTTTCAATTTCTTTTAAAAGAAAAAACCAAAAGTTCCTCCTTACGTTGAAACTTTGGGTTTTAAGCCATTTTTGACGCACATGTTGATTTCACAAGCGAAATGCAACCCGTCAAAAATGATTTTTATTCGAGGTTAGCACCTCGAGCTCCCAAGAATAAGGTAGACAAAACCTGAACGGTTTTGTCTACAGTCTCAATGTTTTGGAGTTACTGTATGAATTTAAATTCCGTCACATCGAAAAGACCTGAATCGGTAATTCGTATTTCGGGAATTACCGGCAGGGGCAGGAACGAAAGCGACAAAAACGGATCGATTTTATCGGTTATATTAAGCGCTTTTGCTGCGGCATAGAGCGCGTCATGCTCCTTTGTGACCTCGTCGGCGCTCTTTGACGACATCAAGCCGGCAATGCTAAGCTCCATATATGACAGGATTTTCCCGCCGGAGCATACCGCGATGCCGCCGCTCTTTCCGAGAGCGTTGACGGCAGCCGCCATATCGGCGTCATTGTCGCCGATAACAATTACGTTATGGCTGTCGTGACCGATTGACGCGGCAACCGCGCCGTTTTCGATGCCGTAGCCGACGACGTAGCCGATGCCCTTACAGCCGGTATTATGGTGGCGTTCTATAACGCAGACCTTTGACAGCTTGTCCGATTTATCGACAGTCACTTTTTTGGTGGCTATGCTTTTGGGAACAAGCTCAATGGCTGTTATAACGTCCGGCGGGTTGTCCGCGAAGAAATCGGGACTTATTTTGGGAAGATGAACGGTGCGCGTAACCCTTGACGCATCGGCTGTTTCACAGTCAAAAAGCGCCTTGCCGTTTTCGCATACAAGCACGCCGTTTTTATAAACCCGCGCTATGGAGCCGAGGCTTATGTCGTCCGCGACAACAAGGTCGGCTATGTAGGACGGAGCGACGGCGCCCTTGTTTTTCATACCGTACATCTCGCAGGCGTTAAGCGTCGCCATTATTATGGCGTCAACGGCGTCAAGACCGAGCGAAACAGACTTGCGTATACAGTGATCGATGCTGCCGTCGCGGATTATTTCGCCTATAAAACGGTCGTCGGTGCAGAAAGCGCATCTTCTGAGAGTATAGGGAGTAACTCCGCCTATAAGCCTTGCCACATCAAGGGACAGCGTGCCCTCGCGCAGCAGGACATACATACCCTTGCTGATTTTTTCGGTCATTTCCTCGACAATGCCGCATTCGTGGTCGGTTTTGATTCCGGCGCAAATGTACGCGTCAAGCTCATGACCGGACAGGAGCGGCGCGTGGCCGTCGATAATATCCGAGCAGAGCTTGCCGAGCGTTTCGCTGTCGCAGGAGAGTATTCCGGGATAATTCATCATTTCGCCTATGCCGAAGAACTCGGGCGCAAGACGCTTGGTGTCCTCGGCGGTAAGCACGGCGCCGCTGTGCTCAAAGGGCGCGGCGGGCACGCAGGAGGGCAGCATAAGATTGATGTCGAGAGGAACCCTTTCGGAGGACTCCCTCATAAAGCTAAGACCGTCCTCGCCGCACACATTTGTTATTTCGTGCGGGTCGGCGATAACCGTGGTTATACCGTGCGGCATAACCGCCTTGGCATATTCGCCCGGAGCGGTCATGGACGATTCTATATGCACGTGCGCGTCAACAAAGCCGGGCATTATATATTTCCCGCTTACATCGGTTTCGTTTTTGCCGCTGTAAGCGCCGACACCGCATATTATGCCGTCCTTTACGGCAACGTCGGCTTTCCTGACGGTACCGGTAAAAACATCGATAACACTGCCGTTTTTCAGAATTAAATCGGGCTCGGTATGTCCCATGGCAGTGCTGATATATACATTGGGTTTGCTCATTTTAATCACCTCATATGTATTATAC
>JAJQAT010000143.1 GCA_021203665.1 Bacillota bacterium | reverse complement strand
GGCAGCAATATCACAATAACAAACAGCACTGTTACAGCGACCAGCACCCAGCAAAGCGCGGGTATAGGCGGCGGCTATGCCGGTGCGGGCAACGTTACAATAAACAGCGGCACCGTTACCGCGACCAGCGGCAGCAACGGCGCGGGAATTGGTGGCGGTCTGAGCAGCACAGGTACCGTTGTTACAATAAACGGCGGCACCGTTAAGGCGACCGGCGGAAGTAACGGCGCGGGAATCGGCGGCGGCTCTGCCAGTGGTGCGACTGTCACCATCACCGGCGGATATATTACCGCGTCCGGCTATACCGCGATTGGCAGCGGCAGCGGCGGCAGTGATTCGACAATCTCCATAACCGGCGGGTATTTCGGCAGCGGCACGGCGGGTGTCGGCACAGAGGGATATGCGTACACCGTGCCGCTTACGGAGGGCTACACCGCATACACTAATCTGGACAGCAGCACAAGCGGCAGCTATCCCATCCGCGTTTTGTCTAATGATTGGACGGCGAGCGTAACGTATGCCAAGCCGGACGGTGTATCGGGCGATCAACCGACGGATAACACCGGCTATAGCTACGGTAATACCGTTACGGTTAAAACGGAATACCCATACACCTATACAGGATATAAGCAGGTCGGTTGGTCGCTGACGAAAATTGATGAAGCGTCGGACTCCTATACTCAGCCAACGACTTTTACAATTACCGACGACACTACACTCTACCCAGTGTTCGCCCGCGCGTTCACCGACAGCGGCACATCGACGGATATTTCGCTTACATACGGCGAAACATACAGCGATGAAACCGCGATAGATTTGGATGATTATTTGAAGTTTGTGGATGATGAGAATTTTGACAGCACGGACGGGGAATTTACATATACAGAATTGAGCGGAACGCTCCCGTCCGGAATGGAATTTGACAGCAACAGCGGAACAATTACCGGCACGCCCACGGCGGCAAGCAGCGAAGCGACGGAAGTCAAATTTACCGTGACGGACAACACGCCGTATATATCGCTCTCGTCGCTCGAAAATACCACGTCGGCGGTTACCGCAACACTTACGCTTACGTTTACGGTCGCGGAGGCATCACCGACATACACCGCGCCGACGGCAGATACGCTTTACTACACCGGCGAAGCGCAGGCGCTTGTGACGGCGGGTACGGCTGAAAACGGCACGATGTATTACAGCCTGACCGGCGAGGATGATGATTGGAGTACATCCGTTCCCACCGGCACGGACGCGAAAACATACACCGTATATTATAAGGTGGTCGGCGATACAAACTACAGCGATATTGAGGCGCAAACCCTGACCGTTACAATAGCGCAGTCCGGCGCGTCAAGCGGCGGCATTAAGACGTACAGCGGCGACACGGAAGCATCCGAATTTAACTGCGGCGATACAATTACCGTAAAGGCGACAATTTCCGCAAGCGGCACGGCGGCTTCGGCAAATACGCTTTCACTGCTTGACTTTGCATCCCTTACAGAGGGATATGCGGCGGTATTTAACGGCGATACGCAGGTAAGCGAGCCGGTTAAGGTGACAAGCGGCACGGAATTTGAGCTTACTGTTGACACAGAAACCCTCGGCGAGGGCGAGCATACATTGACGCTCAAATATTACGGCGACGACAATATGGCGGCGATGTCTGAGGAGTTTACCGTCACGGTAAATAATGCAAGCCCGTTCACCGTGACCGATGAAAACGGCAACAAAGCGGGTACCTATGCAAATAATACGCTTACCATATCGGAGAGCGGCACATATACGATAACCATGGCGGACGACACGGAAAACACAACCGACACGATAGTGGTTAATGTTGAATCGGGCGAGGAAGTTACAATCTACCTTGACGGTGTGAGTATCACGAGTGACAGCACGCCCGCGATTGAGGTAACCGGCGGCGGCAGTGTTACGCTGATACTTGTCGGCGAAAATACGCTTACCGCGACGGATGAAAGCACCTCCGGAGTGACAGTCACAAGCGGCAGTACGCTCACAATAACCGGTACCGGCGGCTTAACTGCGGACGCTATAAGCGGCGAAACCGACACCACTATAACCGTCACAGGCGGCAGCTATTCCGACAGCGCGGTTGTTGCGGACTATATCGCGACGAATTACAGCTCGCACACCGACAGCACAAGCGAAACATATGATTGTGTGGTAGTGTCGGATTCGCAGCAGCTTGTTGTAACCGGCGGCGTTGAGTATACCTACGAAGACGGCGTGCTGACAATCACCGGCGGCGGCGATTATACAATTTCGATGAATGAATACGCCGATGTGACAAGCGCAAGCGATACAATAGTAATTGACTCGGACGAGGACGTTACAGTGACGCTTGACGATGTGACTATTGAAAGCGGTACATCTTCACCGCTGACGGTAAGCGGTGACGGCGATGTTACGGTGGTAATAAGCGGCGATGTTACCCTTACCGCGACCGGCGATGATGCCGCCATAACAAGCACTTCGACTGACGGCACGCTTACTATAACAAGCGAGACCTCAACCGACACCCTTACCGCGACAGGCGGCACTGACGCGGACGCGGTAAGCGGCGACAGCGATAATATCAGCATAGACTGCGGTACGTACAGCAGCGATGTTTCGGCGTATGTCGCGGATAACTATTATTCCGCCGACAGCAGCGGCAGCTATACAATCACCCGCTCCGCATCAACGGTGTACGACACAACCGAGGCGGTAAATTTCTCTGTTACTCTTGACGGTTTGTACGATAATTTGAACAGCGCAGGCAAAATAGACCACAGCGAGGCGGCGGAATACCGCGTTGTACTGGAGAATCTTGATACGGAGGATGGCAGCGTTACCAAAACCGTGTTTGATTCAATCAAGAATGCGTTGACAAGCGGTCAAAGCGTTATGGCGGTTGATATTTCGGTTAAAAAGTATGTAGGCGGCGTGGAAGACGAAACGTTTGACTATAACAGTATTTTGGAAAATTCAGGCGCAACACAGACCGTTCAGATAACGCTTCCCGCAAAGGCAAGCGAAGCGACGGTTTACCATATTCCGGATAGTGCAACCGAAACCTCGGCAGAAAATTATAAGGTCAACGATGCTAAGCTCAGCGACGACGGCACATATGTAACATTCTCTCTAAGCTCGTTCTCGGGTACGATTATACCGTATAATCCGATAAGCCTTACAAGCGGCAGTTATGCCGAAAGCGTATATCTAACGCTTGAAAGCGGTTCGGATGCGGGTGAATACACGCTGAAGCTATGCGGAACGGACGGATATGATATACAAAACCTCACCGCCGCGCAGTTCAAATTCGCGCTTGACGATACTTGCGATATAAACAAAATAAGCGCGCTTTCGATTGACGCGGCTTACGGTGTGAGCATGACGTACCTCGGTAACGGCGAATACTCGTTTACTGTTGACGGCGGTGTAACGGCGACGAGTATAACGCTCGGCACGGTGAAAATAGTCGGCGAGGGTACGTATTCGCTCGGACTTAACACAACGTCCGGCTTTGCAAATCAAGCGACGGTGAACAGCGTTGTCTTCCCGTATAACGCGACACAGGATACCGGAAAATTGTATTTGTACGGCTTCCCCGTAACCGGCACCGCGAGCCTTACGAAGTCGAATCTCACGGTGAATGTGATGTTCCCGAACGAGATAGGCAGCAAGACAACGGAGTACACCGCGATGAATGTCGCATACAGCAACGCTTTGGGTGATTACAGCGTCGCTCTCGGCAGTGACAATACAGGCGTGAGCTACACTGAAATCAACACCACCAACGGCTGGTACGGCTACACGTTCACCGTGCAGGTTCCGATGAGCTACACCACGAGCTTGACATTCTCGGGCGACGGCTACCGCACGTATGACGCGACGATAACCCCGACCGGCGCAAATTCAAGCGTTACGGTGTGGAACAGCATTCTGGACGATGAAACAACAGTAGTGTCGGCTGATAACACGGCTAAAACAACTGTAGATACAATAACCTTCCTCGCGGGCGACATAGTGGGCGACGGAATTATAAATCTCTACGACCTCTCCGCCGCAACGTCCTATTTCGGCGCGTCCGTGACCGACACCACCTATATCAAGTACGACCTAAACCGCGACGGTAAGATAGATTCGAGGGATTTGGCAATGGTACTGGTTTCATGGGGCAAATAACGCTCAATAAACTTCGTATCTTCTCCGTTTTCAAGGCTTGAAGTGCAAACGCACGTCAGCGCCTTTCAAACGAATAACCTACTTGTTTCTTGAACGTTATTGCATAACGCCAGGTAAACTTCGTATCTTATCCGTTTTCAAGGCTTGACATACCGGTGCCGCCAAGATAGGCGGACATTTTTCGACAATATTGTCGGAAAATGGCTTTTGCCAAAGGCAAAAGCACTGAAAAGCGTACGACGGCGGCTTTCAAAAACGCAAACTGCTTGTTTCTTGAACGTTATTGCATAACGCCTAAAAACGGCACACAAAAAAGCGGCAGTGGAAATCCACTGCCGCTGTTTTGATTTATTTGCAATCCCTCTTTATGCCGTTCGCGTATACCTTTTTATGCTGCAATTTAGACTGCATTTTGTCAAGCGCTTCACCGAAGCGTTGGAAGTGAACCACCTCGCGCTGGCGGAGGAATTTTATTACCTCGTTCACGTCGGGGTCGTCTGAAAGCTTCAATATATTATCGTAAACCGTTCTCGCCTTTTGCTCTGCTGCAGCCTTGCAAGCACAAGCTTTTAAAAATTCCAGTGGATTTCAACGGGGACATCCCTTGTCCCCGGAATACGCTTATCGACGGTTATGTAATCTATAAGCGTTTCCACGATTTCGCGATTTAAATGTTCAAGATTGGTATACCTTTCCGCAATTTCACGGCGGTCATCTCCCACCTTGATTTTTTTTGCCAATTCGCTTAATTGCCTTTGACTGTCTGACACTGCCATTTCTAAACGGCTGCGCTCGCTTGTAAAGCTTTTTGACATCTCCGCAAAATCATTTTCGCTAATAATTCCTTTGACCTTATCCATATAAAGCTCTCGGATACCCTTTGAGTATTCGTCAATCTTTTTTTCATAGACCGCAATATCGGATTTAAGACGTTTCCTTTGCACCTCTAAATTGTCGCAAAATTCAATGCCCCGCTCCAATTCGTCCTTATCGAGAAATTCCTTTGCCAAGCGGTTAAGCTCATCGATAACAATCCGCTCCAGCTTCGGGACGGAAATAAACGAGCCTATGCAGGCATCCTTTGCGATGTGTCTGTTTGAGCATTGAAGATAACGCCTTTCACCGCTTTTTGATGAGCGCATTGTATAACCGCAGTTTGCGCAGCGCACCTTTTTCGCGAACAATCCCACCTCGCCGGTATAACACGGCTTTGCTCTTTCGGCAATCATAGTCTGCACTCTGTACCATAATTCGCGGTCAATAATCGGCTCGTGAGTACCCTCCACGATATACCATTCGCTTTTGGGACGGGGCTTGTTTTGCTTCGTTTTATAAGAAATGCTCCCGTATTTTCCCTGCACCATATTTCCGATATAAATTTCGTTTACAAGCATATCGGATATTGCAAAGTATTTCCACAATGTGCTGTTCTTTCGCATCGGCTGCTTATAGCGCAGACCGTGCAAACGCTTGTACTCGGTCGGATTGGGTATTCCTCTGTCGTTTAGCATACGGGCGATTGCCGTTTTTCCGTACCCTTGCGAAAACAGCGTAAACACCTCCCGCACAACGTCGGCGGCTTCATCATCGATTATAAGATGCCCCTTTTGGTCGGGGTCTTTTTTATATCCGTAAAGCGCGAACGCTCCGATATGATAACCGTTTTGCCGCCTGCTCGTTAGAACGCTTTTTATATTTTCCGACATATCCTCCAAGTACCATTCGTTCACAAGTCCGTTTATCTGACGGGACTTTTTGTTGCCCTTATTGGCGGTATCGGCATTATCGACAATACTTACAAAGCGAATACCCCATATCGGGAATAACCCGTGTATGTATTTCTCAACCAGCTCCAATTCACGGGTAAATCGTGACTGCGTTTTGCAGAGTACAATATCAAATTTTTTCTCTTCCGCGTCTTTCAGCAGCCGATTAAATTCGGGGCGCCGCCTGTCGGCTCCCGCGTAATCGTCATCTGAATATATGTTGTAAAGCTCCCACCCCTGTTCCATAGAGTATTGCAGCAGCATTGCTTTTTGATTTTGTATGCTGCCCGAGTCGTCCGTTTCATTTTGTTTGTCCCTATCTTCCTCGGATAAGCGGCAATATATGGCTACTTTCATTATAAACATCTCCTTAAGGATAGGATAAACATTTCGATATTTGTCATTTGCCGCAGGCTGTTCCCTTGTTTTTTTCCAAGCTGTTGACAAGCTTAATCCACTTTTTTGTAAATTGGCTTTTGGATATAGTGTTCCCGCCGCTCTTGAAAACACTTTTACATATATTTTTCCCCTGTTCATATTGATTCATATCAACACCCGCTTTCTGAATTTACTGTTATACTATATGAACAGCGGCAAGTCCGTTATCACTTTTTAATATACATATATCAAAAAGATGATTCGCCTTTAAGTGAATCACCTTTATCTATCATTAAATCAAATGATTTGGAGTTATTTAAATATGTGTGTTTTCATTTGTTTCCTCTCCTTTACCGAGGCAAAATATATATGCTCGCTCGGCTTGTACACGATATGCTCGTAAACCTCGTCGGCGTTAAGGTTAAATTCGGGCGGGTACAGCGGCACATATATCGGCTCCGCGCCGGACAGGATTGTATCCGCGCCGTAATTTTCATAAAACGGCGAGAAAACAATAACCTTATCTCCCGGGTTCGCGGCCGTCATCATCGCCGCCGTGCTTCCGCAGGTCACCTCTTTTCGATTTTAATATTATCTTCTTCCTCTAATAATTCCTTTAAATACCCTAAATATCCGCATTTTAATTCATAGGCATCATATCCCGCGTCAAGCAGGATTTCCGTGATGTCGCCGCTGATTTCACCCTTTTGGCAGAACACATATATTTTCTTGTCCTTAGGCAGCTCATAAAGCCGCTGCATCTCGGTTGCCGGAATGTTTATTGCACCGGGTATACTCCCAAATGAATATACTGTTTGCGAACGCACATCCACAAGCCGTGTGGTTCTGAAATCTATATTTTTTATATCATCAAGACCTATAATTCTTTGCATATGTGATGTTCTCCTCACTCGGCTGCACTTTTGCATATGCGGCACGGCTCTATACCCGAAAAATTTACTTTCCTGAAGCTTGCGTTTAAGCCGTCAAATATGAGCATTTGTCCCGTCAGCAGCTCTCCTGCTCCGATTATATACTTTTGCGCTTCAAGCGCTTGCAGTGAGCCTATAATTCCCGGAAGCGTTCCTATTACACCGACTGCCGAACAGCTTTCACACCCATCGTCGGGAGGTACATCGCCGAAAATACATCCCAGACACGGACTTTTGCCCGGAACGTAAGTCATTAGCTGACCGCTGAATTCTTTTATCCCTCCGTAGCAGAACGGCTTACGGTTCCGCACACACGCATCGTTTATCAAGAATTTCGCGGAAAAGCTGTCCGTGCCGTCAATAATAAAATCATATTTACTTATTATTTCATCTATGTTGTCGGGAGTTACGCCGTTTTCGTATATAGCGGTTTTTACGGACGGATTTATTGCTTTCACAGCCGCCCTCGCCGATAATACCTTTGCAAATCCCACTGTGTCCGTTTTGTGAATAATTTGCCTTTGCAAATTTGAAAGCGCAACCTCATCAAAATCCGCTATACCTATATGTCCCACACCCGATGCGGCAAGATACATAATTGCGGGTGAGCCAAGTCCTCCCGCACCGACTACAAGAACGCTTGATGACAAAAGAGCCTTTTGCCCTTTAACTCCCATGCCCTTTAGGATGATATGTCTTGAATAGCGTTCAAGCTCCTCAGCCGAAAATGCCATTTGTTAAAACTCCTTTTTTCTCGTCCTTTAACCTACTAATCCTATATGATTTATCAGCATTATATCACGTCGGTAAATTTTTGTCAAGATGATTTCAATGATTTGCTCGATATATTTGGTGATTTTAATATAACCATCAGGGTTCGGGATAGCTTTTGTCACACGTTTATTGCGGCGGTAACGGAAATTAAGGACAGGAACGGCGGTTTAAAACATTTGTATACCAAAAGGGCGGCTATCCGTGAAAGTTTCGGATTGCCGCCTTTTGGTTATATTTGCCAGCATTTAAAGCGGTTTTAGCCGCATAAAAGCTATGCTCTCGGAGATTCGTACACTCGAAGCAATATAATTTCATAATTCCAAACAAGGGTCTATCATTTCACTAAATTTAATCATCGTCCCATAATCATTGATACCGCTCCTATAACCGCTAAATGCACGGGGTAGAACCAATAAAAGAAATATTTCATTTTACGTTTTCCGCGTTCTCCGTTGTATGCCGCGAGCAGAGGGATGGATAAAAGGCTTATATACTGATCCCCTCCCCATTGCCGCGACAACAAAAGCAGACCTATCGAAAAACCCAAAAGGGGCATATGCTTATTCCGGCTTGAATATCCGCCAAAAATTTCAGCGAATGCCGGAAGAAGCACGCCGCAAAATCCGTAATCTATGTGAATGATCCGGCAGACGATACCCGCGCCGCAAATACAGCCTGCGGCGACAGCCGCACCGAATATTCGATTGCCGCCGTGAATTTGCGATTTGAAAAATTGCAAGGCATAGATTACGCATATCGAAAGCGACATTGTTATCAAAATATTTCCGTATATTTTGCCATCATAGATGTAATATACCGCCATACAAAGAAGTCCGAGAACGAAAATCCGCGCGAGATATTTCGGCTTGCTGTGCGTATATTTGCATCCCTCATATATAAAGAACGCGAAAATCGGAAGGGAAAGCCTCCCGATTATCCGCAAAATATCAAGCTCGGGAAACAGCTCGGCGCCTATATGGTCAGCCGTCATAAGAATTGCGGCAATGACCTTTAGCTGATTTTGCGTAAATCCGTTGAATCGTTCCCGAATTGCTTTTATTGTTCCCATAATTACGATACCTGTTCAAACTGACTGTTATAGAGCTCCGCGTAAAAGCCGTTTTTCCTTAACAGCTCTTCGTGGCTGCCCTGCTCGACAATATCGCCGCCGCGCATTACAAGAATGAGGTCGGCATTCTTTATTGTCGATAGACGGTGCGCTATCACGAAGCTTGTGCGTCCGCTCATCAGAGAATCCATTGCCTGCTGAGTGAGCATTTCGGTGTTTGTGTCAACGCTTGAGGTCGCCTCGTCCAATATCAGCATAGGACTGTTTTGTATCATCGCGCGGGCAATCGTCATAAGCTGCTTTTGACCGGCGGATATGGCGGTATTGTCGCTTAAGACGGTGTCATAGCCGTGCGGCAGCGCGCGTATAAAGTTATGTATTCCGCACGCCTTGCACGCTTCAATCATACGCTCCTCCGAAACATTTTCGGTATTGTAAAGCAGATTTTCCCGCACAGTTCCCTCAAACAGCCAAGTGTCCTGCAATACCATTCCGAATTGACTGTGTACGTTGCTGCGGGGTATATCCTCAGTCGGAACACCGTCGATTAAAATTTGCCCGCCTGTAGGCTCGAAAAAGCGCATTAAGAGATTTACCATGGTTGTCTTGCCCGCGCCCGTGGGACCTACAATCGCCGCCTTTTGTCCCGGTTTTACCTTTACGCTGAAATTGTGAATAATCTCCTTTTCCGGTGCGCTCGGATACGCGAATTTTACATTTCTAAACTCAACCTCGCCGCGTGTTCTTTTTATGCGTTTTGTCTTTGCGGATTCGTTTTCCATTTCCTCCTCCGACAAAAATTCAAATACGCGCTCCGATGCCGCCGCGCATGACTGCACCTGCGTCATTGCCTGCGAAATCTGGCGAAGCGGCGACTCAAACAGGCGGGTGTAAATCAAGAACGCCGTGATTACGCCGAACGTAATCTGACCGTTCAGGATAAGCGCCGCGCCGACAACACAGACCGCAACATAGCCGAGATTGCCGATAAACGCCATAAGCGGCTGCATAAGTCCCGACAGGAATTGCGAGCGGAAGTTCGCGTTTTTAACCGCGTGATTCATACCGGAGAATTTGCCCTTTACCTCGTCCTCCGCGTTCAAAATACGGATAACGTCATGACCGGCGTACATTTCCTCAATGTAACCGTTCAGCTCGCCGAGGCTTTCCTGTCTTGCCCTAAAATATTTCTGTGAGCGGCTCATGATAAGCACCATAAGAACAAGTCCGATAAGCGTCGCGACGACCGTTGTCGTGGCCATAATCCAGTTTGTGCAGTACATCATAATCAGACAGCCGACAAACTGCGCGCAAGCCGTTACAAGGTTAGAAACGCTGTTCGCCATAGCCTGACCTATCATATCTACATCGTTTGTCATTCTCGACAGGACATCACCCGCGGCATTGCCGGAAAAGTATTTAAGCGGCAGTCGGTTTATTTTCGTGTAAATATCCCCTCGAAGCCGTTTTGCGGTTCTCTGCGTCACGGTCTGCATAATGTAGTGCTGAACGAAATTGCACAGCGCGCTCGCGAGGTAAATACAGACGAGCAATGCCGCAACGCTTAAAATTCCGCTCATATCTATTCCGTCATTCTCGTGCGCGGCTTGATATTCATCGCTTAATGTGACGTTTGCGATTATCTCTTGGGTAAGCTCGTTATCTGTGTCCGTGAGGTCAAGCTCGGATAAATCCTCGCCCTCCGGCAGGTAATCGGAAATATCAATATCACCGTTCGCTATTTGATCTTGTATATCCGCCGTGATTTCCGCGGACGACGCGCCGCCCGAAAGTCCGTCATAAATATAGTCGGTCAAGCGGCTTATCTGATTTGGACCCACTATCGTAAATACCGCGCCGACAGCGGCAAGCACCAACGCGAAAACAATAATTCCCGCCTGATTTCTGCAATAGGAAATGAGCTTTGTTAGCGCGCCCTTGGTGTCCTTTGCTTTTTCGCCCGCTCCCATTCCTCTGCCCATAGGGCCTCTCCTCATAGGCGCGGACGGTCTGTTGTTTGTTTCTGCCATAATATAAAACCTCCTTTACGCGTTCGCCGCAAGTTCGGATTCCGACAACTGCGACAGGGCAATTTGACGATATACGCTGCAGGTTTTCATAAGCTCATCGTGCGTTCCTATTCCCGCGACCGCGCCGTTGTCAAGCACCACAATTCTGTCCGCGTGGCGAATGGTGCCTATTCTCTGCGCCACGATTAAACAGGTCGTGCCCGCCAAATCCGTTTTTATGCGCTGTCTTAAAATTCGGTCGGTCTTATAGTCGAGCGCCGAGAACGAATCGTAGAAAATCAAGATTTCCGGTTTTCTCGAGACAGCTCTCGCGATTGCAAGCCGCTGCTTTTGACCGCCCGACACGTTGGAACCGCTTTGAGAAATCCGGCTCTCCGCACCGTCCTCCATAGCGTGAACAAAGTCCGCCGCCTGCGCGGTGTCGAGCGCGCTTTCTACGTCCGCATCGGTCATTTTATGCCCGCTTTTGCCGAAGGTTATATTGCCCTTTACGCTGTCGGCAAACAGTGTCGCTTTCTGCGGGATATAGCCTATCTTTTCATACAGCGCTTCAAAGCTGTACTTTGAAATATCCTTTCCGTCAAGCATAACAGCGCCCTCCGTGGCATCATAAAGCCTTGCGGCAAGACCGACAAGCGTTGATTTACCTGAACCTGTCGCGCCGATAAATGCGACTGTTTCGCCCTTTTGGGCGGTAAATGAAATATGCTTTAGGCAGTCCTCCGACGCATCGGGATAGCGGAACGACACGTTCTTAAATTCAATACTTCCGCTTTCCTTTGATGAAGTTTCCTTGCCCTCCTTTACTGCGATGTCACAGTCGATAACCTCATTTATACGGTTAGCCGATACCTGTGCGCGCGGGAGAAGCATAAATATCATCAGAAGCATTACAAACGACATAATGACATAGAGCGCGTAGGAGCTGAACGAAACAACCTCGCCGAGCATTTCCGAACGTGCCGCAACGGAGGTCATAATCTCGGCTATTGTGCCGCCGAGCGGTACATTAATCGCGTTTATAAGCAGTGCGCCGACATAGTAAATCCCGACCGAAACGCAGCTTTGAACGAACATCATAATAGGCGCTAAAAACGCCATACCTCTGCCTGTGAAAAGCTGTGTCCCCATAAGAGCGTTATTCGCCGTTTCAAATTTGTTCTCCTGATATTCCTCCGCGTTAAACGCGCGTACAACGCGGATACCGCTTAAATTTTCGTCCGTAATTCGGTTTACATCGTCAATTTGCTTTTGCACAATGCGGAACTTCGGAATCATAATGCCGAGAAGCGTAATCATAGCGCCAACGATTATTACTACCGCCGCCGCAACAACCGCCGATAGCTGCCAGCTTTTGCCGAGTATTTTGATTATCGCCCATATCGCCATAATAGGCGCGCGGAGCATCATTTGAAGTCCCATTGCTATTATCATTTGCACCTGTGTAATATCGTTTGTTGTGCGCGTGATAAGGCTCGCGGTTGAAAATTTCTTAATCTCACCGCTTCCCATTGACGTAACCTTATCAAACAGCTTCGCGCGGACATCAAACGAAAAGTCCGCCGCAATCATCGCGGCAAGATAACCGACTATAACCGTTAAAACCGCACTGCATACGGCGCAGGCGAGCATTTGTCCGCCGGCGGAAAAATACTGTGAAAGCTCCGTGACCTCACTGCTAATCAAAACCGTTATTTTCGCCGTATAGTCCGGCAGACGCAAATCAAAATACACCTGTCCGCAGACAAGAAGCAGACATAAAAACGCCAGCCACCTGTCCTTGGTTTTCATATTCCCGAAAATATGAAACATATTCATTTCTCCTCTTATTGCTTGCTGAATTTATTTTTGTTCGCAGGAAAAGCTTCTGCAAAATTCTCTGTAATTGCGGTCGTTATCCGCGCGGCAAAGAACAGCGAAATCGACGCTGTCAAACATATGTCCTCTATCGGAAAGCTCACGAAACGCGCGGTAAAACAAATCGGAAACCACCGCCGCGTCATTACCGAACACACCGCAGCCGAACGCGCCCAAAATCAAGTGTCGATAGCCCTGCGCCGCGGCAACAAGCAGCATACCGCAAATGCGCTTGTAGAGCATATCCCTGTATTCGTCCCCGCTCATTCCCTCAAGTCCGAGCCGCACCATAGGCGCGGCGCAGCTCATCACGGCAATTTCAAAGGGTTCGTTTAAAAGCTCCGACGCGGAATCCTTTATTACCTCCACATTTGCCGACATCATAACCGCGTCGGATGCCATATGCGTTTTGAGCGCGGTGTTGTATTCGTAATAGCTTTTCGCCTCCTCACTTTCGAGCGACAGCAGAAGCGACGTCCTGCGGCAAAGCTCCTCCTCCTGAGCGGCGGCTCCGTCGCGGACGCGCCCGCCCGGACGTGTCGAGCTTGCCATATTCAGAACAAGGATTTTCGGTTCGGATATTCCCTGCGCCTTTAAATCCCGATACCTTTTCTCGGCAAGCGCAAGAGTGTCGATATTCTCACAGCCGAAAATACAGCTGCTGCCGTGCGCTTGGTTTTCACTTGCTTTTGCAGAGTCCCTCAAGCTATCAATATCGCTCGGTAAAAACACCTGTATTTGCCGCATTTTCTCGGGCGACAAACGCAGGCGTACCTCTTGCCCGTCCCTTTGATAGCCGCCGGCTTTTAAAATATTCAAGGTGTCGTCCAATATCCCGATATTCCGCTGCGTTCGCTCCGCCTTTTGCCGCTCTCTTTCGCGTATTTCCGCATCGGACAGACCTTTATATTCCGCCTCGCGCATTTTAGCCGCGAGCCGTTTCATTTTTTCCTCATCAGATAATTGCTCGGTCATTTTCCGTCCCGCCTTTCCTTGAGCGCGCGAAACACATCGTCGCAATTCTCGCGGATATTCAATACCGCCGCATGGTCAAAGACCGTATGTCCCGGATTTATTTGGACGATTACCGCGTCATTTCTGCGGCAGCTCCAATACGCGCCTCCGTAATTCCCGCGCGTGCCTATCGCGAGGATTAAATCCGCCTCGCCAATCCATTTTTGCGCTTTTTTAACGTCCCTGTCCCAAAGTCCGATGTGAGAGTACAAGGGCCACGGAAGAATCATCCCGCCGCACTCCCCGCACACGGGCAGCTCGTCTTGATTCCATATTTCATAGCCGTCATAATGTCTGCCGCAGTCGGCGCAGCAATTAACCCGAACGCTCCCTTGAATTTCGGCGACGTTTTCGGAACCCGCAATCGTGTGCATACAGTCCACGTTCGTTGTGATAATCCCGATGAGCTTGCCGTCCCTTTCCATGTCGGCAAGGGCATAGTGACTGAAGCTCGGCTTGTATCGGAACATAGAGTCCAAATAGGTATGTAAAAATGAGTTGTCGCCGTTCTCCAAGTCCCGCGCACCGCCGCGGTGGGTTGAGCGGAAAAGCTGACCGTAGGTCAAGCCGCCGCCTCCGACGGAAATTCCCGCGCCCGTAGTCGCGACTATGCGCTCGCTTTTGTCAATATATTCCGACAGCCGCCGTATTTTGTCATTATCGCGGCTTACACCCGAAAAGAGCATAAAATTACCCCTCCTCCGTCAGATTCATAACCGCGCCTAAAACCTCGGCGGCGTCAGCTCTGATATTAAGGTCGGCAGCCGCGTCGAATTTTGTTTCGCTCGGATTGATTTGTACAATTTTCGCGCTCGGACGTATGCGGCTCATATATTCCTCACTCCGAAATCCCGTTGTACCGATAATAAGCACCAAATCCGCCTCGGCAATCATATTTATCGATTTCTGCATAGCCATTCGCAAGGCTACGTCGCGAATGCCGCCTCCCATATAAAAGCTCGCGGGCATAATCGGCGCGCCGCATTTTTTACAGCGCGGCATATGACCTTGATTCCATACGTTGTAATCATAGGCGCGGCTTTGGCAGTCTATGCAGATATTATCGGCGAAGCTCCCTTGAAATTCCGCGACATTTTTTGATCCCGCGACGGTGTGCAGACAATCCATATTTTGAGTTACAATGCCGTAAAGCCGTCCCTCGCGTTCAAGCTCGGCAAGCTGATTATGAACCGCGCTCGGCCCCTTAACAAAGGTCGCTTCCAAAAACGCGTCCCACATTACAGCATAAAATTCCTCGGGATTTTTGCTGATATACGATGTCGAAAACACCCGCCGTGAATTTAACACGCCGACCTTTTGCTTCAATCTCCGCATACCGTAAAGATATGAAATACCCGCACCGGTAACGGCGACGGTTTTGCCGCTTTGCTCCATATATTCCCTTAATTTGAGGTATTCATCTTTCATTTTTTAATTTCCTCCTTTACAGCGGAATATTGATTTTATATTATGCCTTTTCTTTAAGCCACTGCTTCACAGCCGCGTCCTCCGCCCTATTCATACGAAGTCCCGAATGAACGTTCGCGCCCTTGAGCGCGTCTTTCAGGAGTGCCGCCGCCGAATCGATGCCGCTCATACCGCTTGTGCAAAACGGAAAAACATCCTTGCCGCCGAAATCGTACTGCGATATAAACGACATAACGAGCTGCGGGCATTTACCGAACCAGATGGGAAAGCCAATCAAAATACGGTCATAGCCCTCGAAATTCTTCACCGCATTTGTCACCTTAGGCAGCTCGTTTTGTGAAAATTCCTTTCGCGCGATGCCCAAAGCCGTGAAATAATTTCCGTAATTTTTTTCACCTGTAATTTCAAACAGGCTTCCGCCGGTAGCTTTTTGAAGTCTTTGCGCCGCCTTCTTTGTCACGCCGCCCCTTGAATAATAAGCAATTAATGTTTTCATTTTTCATTCTCCTTTCGACTACTCCAAAGCCGAAAGAAACGCGTAAACGCGGTCTTTCGGCTGTGTTTGTTTTTTTATATAATTTTGATATAATCGTCCTTGCGCGGCTTCGGCTGCGGTGCTTCGCCCTCGCCGTAGCCTAAGATACAGTTTGCCACACCGACATAATTTTCATTAAGTCCCCATTCCTTTAGGAGCGCAAGACCCTCCGCGGAGGAGAATGTCTCCTTCGCCCTGTAAATATAGCAGGAATCCACGCCGACCGCGTGCGCGGCGTTTAAAAGATTTCCCGCGACAAGGCAGGCGTCCTCAAACCACGTCGGAACCGATTCTTTATTACCGAAAACTATGGCGACAGCCGGCGCGCCGTAAAACGGGTCAACATCTCTGCCCATTACGGCGGCATTCATTTTGCCGATTTTCTTAACCATCTCCGGCGACTTCACAAGCACGATAACCGGCGACTGACTTCCCATTCCCGTCGGCGCGTATGTTGCCGCCTCAAGAATGGCGTCGAGCTTTTCGTCCTCCACGGGACGGCTTGAATAGCTCCTTACGCTTCTGCGTGTTTTTAAATTTTCAAGTGTAATGTTTTCCATTTGCAAAACCTCCATATATTATTTTGATTTGCCGCTTTTGCGCGACATCTGTTGTATATCATCATTGTACAACGCCCAAACCGCTTTATCAAGCAACAATATCAAACAAATGTCGCATGATAGCGCAGCTCCGCTTGATTTTACGCGACACTTGTTGTATAATGATAAAAAACATTGAAGCAAGGAGGAGAATAACCGTGAAAAAGCAGCCCGAGGTTACGGATTTAACAAGAGAATCGCTTGTTACGGCATTTTTTCAATTAGCGGAAATAAAGAATATCAATCAAATTACCATTCGTGAGATAACGAACCGTGCCGGATATAACCGCACGACCTTTTATCGGTATTTTGAGGACGTCTACGCTCTGATAGAATATGCCGAGGATGAACTTATGAAAAACGCGAGGAATATTTTAAGCGAGCATTACAATGAAAATTCCATTGGTGAAAGACGGTTTTTTGAGGTTATGATTAGCTGCTTTCACGAAAACAAGGCACGGATAACCGTCCTGATGTCGGAGCAGAACCGCGCGCATTTTTTGCGGCAAATACGGGAAAATATGCCGAGTAATCTGTATAAGGGAAAAAACGACACTCCTAAGATAAGAGTTGTAAAGGATATGTACTTTTACGGCATTATGCACGCGGTGCTTACCAATCTGCAAAGCAGGGACGCGCTCCCCGATGAGGATTTGCTGGACATTATTCAATCGCTGTTCGCAAGCTGGTATCTGCCGGCAATGACGGAGAAAAATTAAAACGACATTTTCATTGATATTGTTGCTTGATGATTGATTTTGCGAATGCTATACTGTAATCAATAAGATTATCGGTCAATTTCACAGAAAGAGGAGTTGTAAGCAATGAGCAATATCAAAATGACAAGCGGTCAGCATAACACAATATTGTTGGATAAAAACGGCAAGGTTTGGAGCTGGGGACACAATCAATACGGTCAAAACGGCAACGGCAAAAAGACCGGAATGAACGCGAACCCGATTCCCGAGCCGGTTATCCCGTCTTGGGGAGAAAGCGTGAAAATCACGGGTATTTGCGCCGGACATAATCATGCGGCGGCGCTTGACGAGAACGGCAGTGTCTGGTATTGGGGTTGGGATAACTTCGCGGCTCCGCCGTTCCCCGGCGCGGCGGTTATCGGCGGAAAAGCGGTGCCGGAGCGGGTTTCGATATGCAATGTCTACGGCAGGGAAATGAAAATCACGCAAATAGCGGGCGGCGGCTGGAATATGCTCGCGCTTGATGAGGACGGTACGCTGTGGTCATGGGGCAGTAACGGATTCGGTCAGCTTGGCGTTAAGGCTCTCGATATAGGTATGGGCGCAAATTCCGCGCTCTTTACGCCTATGCCGGTTGACGTGTTGCCGGAGGGAATTAAAATAAAATCCTTTGCCGCGGGCGGACAGCACGTCGCGGTTCTTGATGAAAACGGCGAGGTATGGACTTACGGTTGGAATCAATACGGACAGCTCGGCAGCGCGAATGCCAAAACGGGTCTTAACGCCTTTGAAAAAATCGCCGTAAAGGTTGACGGACTTCACGGAATTACAAATGTTTCCGCGAGCTACTATCATACAATGGCAATGGACGAGGCGGGCAACATCTACGCATGGGGTTCGAATCAATACGGGCAGTTAGGAAACGATGCGGTTCCTTCGGGGCCGGATAATCCCGCGGCTATGAGCGCGGTGCCCGCGCCCGTTACGGGACTTGACGGTGCAAAGGCGGCGGATATTGCCGCCGGATATGCGCACTCGGTCATTTTGGATAAGGACGGAAACGTATGGTCTTGGGGATATAACCTCTACGGACAGGTCGGCGTGCCGAATGTAAGCTGCGGCGATTTTTCGTCATATGTGAAGAAGCCTATGAAGCTTTGCGCATGGAAGGACGAGCGAGGAAATAATAAGGATGTAAAAATCAAGAGCATTATGTGCCTCACAAATCACACTATGGCGGTTGATACCGATGACAATGTGTGGGGCTGGGGATTTAACCGATACGGTCAGCTCGGCAATGGTTTGAGTGACGATATGAATCTGACGCCGACGCTTGTTATGTGGCAGGTCGGCACAGATATTTCGCCGGAGCCGTTCGCGCTCGCGCACGTTACCGCCGCCGATGAATGCGGCGAGCTACAAGTAGAGCAGGCGGGATTTCATGCGACGATATACGCCGATTTCGGCAAGGCTTCGGGAATGTTAAAGGACATAACGCTAAAATTTACCGACACGAAAGAAAACGGTATTTTCGCGGATTTGAAAAAGGACGACGTGAGAATTATGGAGGACAGATTTGCCGTCGCGTTCGCAAGTCATACGCATATGGATTTTGAAAACGACGGAAAAACCGTCTCGCTCGGCTTGAAGCTTAGGGATAAGGAAAGCTACGATACGCCAAAGACGGTTAAGCTGCGCTTTGTGAATGAGTATAACGAGTTCGGTATGCCGACAAAATATGATGTTTACTACATAACATTCGCGGCGCTCAAACAGTGATATAAGGAACCGGCGGCTGCGGCTTTAGCGATAACTCCGCCGCAAATGCCGTGTCGTGTGCGGCGGACGGCTTCGGAATCCTCCGGCGGGATACGGACAAGCTCAACTCTCGGTTGTGAAAAACAATCCGATTTGGGTATGGATTTCTTATTTTTCGTGTGCTATCATATTATCATAACGGCGCTGTTAAATAAATTTCAAGGAGTTATGAATATGGACATAGGAGCAAAAATCAAGGAGCTGCGCAAAAAACGCGGCATCACTCAGGAGCGGCTTGCGGAATATCTCAACATATCGCCCCAGGCGGTTTCAAAATGGGAGAGCGGTTTAGGCTATCCCGATATAACACTGCTCCCCACGATTGCCTCATATTTTGAGGTCAGCATTGATTCGTTGTTTGAAATCAATATAGATACTATTACCGGAAGGGAACAGGAATACAGACGAAAATACAAAGAAATGTGTGCAAAGGGAGATATTAACGGCAGGCGTGAGCTTATGCGCACTGCGCTAAAGGAATATCCTCGTAATTATGAATTTATGGATAATCTTGCAAGGAGTATTTTTCATAGTATAAGTGATAATAAAGATTTTGACGAAATTATATCGCTCGACGGGCGAATCATTAAGGACTGTAACGATACAACTATTGTTTGTTCGGCAATATATAATATTGTAAGGGCGTATTCCTATATGGGAGAGTATAAAAAGGCAAAGCAGTATGCGAACATGCTGCCTACATATAAGCATTCGAGAGAGGAGGCGTTGATTTGGGCGTTAGAGGACGGAGTGGAACGAGATATTCAAGCACAAAATAACGGTTTTGAATATATGCTTTCCGCTTTTGACACCCTGCTTGAACGTTCGGGAATGGGTGCCGGCGCACTTTCGCACAGAAGCGCACCGCTGACCGATGAACAGGAAATCATGATATACAATACTATTGAACAATTATATAATATGATTTTCTCTGACGGAAATTATCTTGCGGTTAATGGCAAGCTTGCACAGATTCATCGTTTTAAGGCAAGATTTTATGCGCGCCATCTTGAAAAGGAAAAAGCAATGGCTGAACTTCTTATGGCTGAAAAGTGCGCTGATGATTTTGAAAATCAGAAGAATAAGGATATAAAATATACATCAGTATTTTTCGACCGGCTTACTTTTGAAACCGATGACTATGTACGTCATTGGGATAGTAGCGAGCACGGAAGAATACTTCGCAAAATCAATCAATGGGATTGCTTTGATTTTATACGCAATGAGCCGGAGTTTGCGGCGCTTAAGGAGCGTATGGAAAGTAAAGTAAAGGATTTGAGTGTATAGGTGCGGGACATTTGCTCATAGATTATAAATATCCGACAGGTTAAGCTTGTCGGGTATTTTGTCATTAAAAAGAAAATGAGCGTAAGCTCATAATTGCAAAAAGCTGTTGGTGACAGGTTTTTTGCTCACAGCCGAATAAATGAGCACCGCTCATTTTGCATTGAGATTATCAATGCTTGCAATCGTGAACCGGTTGCGTTCGGCTGTCCAAAGCCTTTAAAAAACAGTACCCAATTTTAAATTTTAAGCAGCTCTTTTAAATATTCCTCAAGAGCGTCAACTTCTACTTCCTTGATATTCGGTAAAACCTTTTCAAGCACCGCGCCCTCTTGAATAAGTCGGCTTTTCATAAATATTCAACAGACATCGAGTCTGTTGAATATTTTGCTGTTTGCTTTGCAAACGCATCACGTCCTCGCTTTTCTCTCTTTCTCGCGGTCGCGCATTTGCGCTTCTTCAAGCCTGTGCTTCGCCTGCAAAAGCTCCTTTTCCGTTGCCATTGCTCGTAGCCTCTGTTGCTGATTTGCAAGATTTTTCTTGATTAAAATAAACCATTGGTTGAAAAATCTCGAAAAGCAGTTCATTGCGTTTCCGCCGTATTTATGCTATTATATGATTATAACAGATGTTAAATATTTTCAAGGAGTTACGAATATGGACATAGGAGCAAAAATTAAGGAGCTGCGCAAAAATCAAGGCATTACACAGGAACAGCTTGCCGAACATTTAATGGTTTCGGTACAGGCGGTATCAAAATGGGAAACGGGGATGGCTATGCCTGATATAAATAGCATCCCGGCTATTGCGGGATTTTTCGGCGTAAGTATAGATTATATTTTCGATTTTAAGCGAAAGAATAATGCGGAGGTTGAGAAAATCTGTGATAAGGCATATAGTTATAGGAAGTCCAATCCGATGATTGGAAGCAGCATTATTAAAGCGGGTTTGGAAAAATATCCGAGCAACGATATTTTGCTTGTAAATCTTTTGTATACAATGGATTACGAGAAAAATTCGAATGAAGTAATCACAGTCGCAAATAAAGTCATTGAGGAAACAGCAGATGATGAAATCAAATATGACGCTTTGAGATTTCTTGCGTATGCCTATCACGCAAAGGGTGATGACGCGGCGGCTTTTGCGGCACTCGAGCAAATCCCCGAGCTTTATTTTACAAAGCTATCGGAGTCGGCACGCCTTTTAAAAGGTAAAGCAAAATATGAAGCTGCTGAAAAGCAAACATGGATTTCGTTCGAAATTCTTCTGCAAACGGTTAATGAAAAGGCAAAATATTTTGAAACGGAGCATATGCACGATAAGGCGCTGCGTGAATATGAGCGCGGGTTGTCTCTCATTCAATGTATGTCTGACGATGAAAAAATCTGTAGATTTGATAAGTTTGTAAGAGATTTCAATGAAAGACTTAATTAAATAGCGGCTGTTTGCAAGACTTCACTTTTACCATTTTGAAAGTGAAGTCTTTTTAATGCTGCTTTGCAAAGTATATTATCCCGCTTGATATAATGCGCATAACGGAGCTGAAATAACATCTGTTCATTTTCGATTGCCTTTCTTGCCAATTCGTACTCAATTCGCGCTCAATGAAAATTCTGTCGGTCTTTTGTATACTACCGTTATAACATATTTGACAGAACAGTGCCATAAATATTTTGTAAATTCACTCGGCAAATATATTGCCTTTTCTCGTAATCAGCGGTATAATGTAGGTAAGCAAAGTTTTGGATTGCTGTTTGGGACGTACCGCCAAGAAGGGCGGGCGCGGCATTGCCGCGAGTTTTGCGCAAAGCGCAAAATCTACTGAAAGGGATTTTAAAATGAAACAGCAATTAAACAAAACAACTGCTCTTTATTGCAGGCTTAGCCGTGACGACTAGTATAATGGCGACAGTATGAGCATACAGACACAGAAGTCAATGCTGAAGCGTTACGCCGATGAGAACGGGTATATTAACTGTCAATTTTTTGTCGATGACGGCGTGAGCGGGACTACGTTCGCAAGAGCGTTATTTGACGATTAACGGGGCGCGTATCCGCAGCCGTGTGGAGAAAGGAAGCGAAAGGTATGACGTTTAAGCATATAGCAAAGGAATATATTCTGCCGTATTTCGCGATTACGATTGGCGCGGTTGCCGCCGCGTTCGCGCTCGAGGAATTTTTGATTCCCTCGACAATTCTTGACGGCGGCATAACGGGCATAAGCATTATCCTAAATCAGCTTACCGGCAAGGGCATAAGTATATTTGTGATAATCCTGAATCTGCCTTTTGTCCTGCTCGGCTTCAAGCAGCTCGGATGGCGCTTCCTTTTGCGCGGAGCATACGGCATGATTTTATTCTCGTTCTTTCTGGAGCTTTTCAAGGATGTTCCGGAGATAACAAGTACGGAGCTTTTGGCAGTGGTGTTCGGCGGCGTACTGCTTGGCGTGGGAGTCGGAATTGTACTCAGATACGGAGGCTGCTTGGACGGCACGGAGATTGTCGCGCTGCTTTTAAGCAAGAAAACGCAATTCTCCTGTCGGGCAAATTATTTTCGTCATCAACATAGCAATTTACGCGGCAGCCGGCATACTGTTCGGCTGGGACAGAGCACTATACAGTCTGCTTACATATTTCATTACCTTCAAGGTCATAGACATGGTTGAGGAGGGCATGGAGCAGGCTAAGGCGGTTATGATTATCACGAACGAGGGACGAAGCATTGCCGACAGCCTGTACAAAAATCTCGGCAGGACCTGTACTCTTCTTGAGGGAACCGGTCTTATCAGCGGACGAAAGGTCGTGCTGTACTGCGTTGTAACGCGTATTGAGCTTGCGGAGGTTAAAAGAATTATAAAAGCGGGTGATGAGTCCGCATTTGTAACCGTAACCGATGTGTCGGAAATAATCGGAATGCACATCAAGAGCACGAATACCTCGGTGGTCGAGGAGCTTGAGGGGAATGCCAAAGCAGCGGATACGGACGGCAACACAAAGGTAAGTGTGCAAAAGGAGCAGTAGAAAATAAAGCAGCGTCTTGAAGAAATCAGTCGAGTATTGCAGTCAATGTACAAGGACAAGGTTTTCGGACGAATTTCAGCGGAGCGTTATTCATCTGGCGGCAAGTCTTGAAGCAGAAGAAACGCGGTTGAAAAACCGAATGACCGAGCTTCAAGCAAGCCTCGCACAGCAATCGCGGCAGAGTAAATCGGCGAAAGAGTTTGCGGATTTAATTGAGCAATACGCGCCCGTGAAAGAGCTTGACGAAACGCTCTTGAACACGCTTTCGGTCGATTGTCTGCGGCTAAATGCGCATTTTGAGCAGCTTCCAAGATTTGTTGCAGTTGTTCTTCCGTAATCTGCTGCTTTTCATACTTTCTTGTACTTCTCCTATATGAAAATAATTTTTCTAATTCTATACTGAACATCCTGTTTTCATAATTGCTAAATGTAAAAATCAACATTGACGCAATAATCGAATTCATTTCAAAGATTATCCCGTATACGCATTTTCTGCGGTATTGGAAAAATCCTGTTTTTCCAACCATGCCTTTTCCTCATCATTTTCGGGAATATCTATTCTTTCAATCTTGAAAATAACAGGTCTTGTACCGTCATTGCAGCAGGCAATCATCATTCTATCGTCATTTGTCCAATTACGCATAATCGCGCCGCCTTGCAATGCGGTATACACATATCTGCTGATAGCGTCCCACGCTTCGGCACAGAATTTTCCGTCAAGCATATGATAAAAGTCGTCACGTTCGGGCGTTCTCTTTAAAAGAAATGTATCACCTGCCTTAAAACACGGACACGCGCCGGATTTCGGGTCAGCAAGATATTTCTCTTGATAATCGGGAAAAACCTTTGTTTCCAAAACAGTGATTCTACATTCATGCTGCATTTTAAATTCCTCCTGCTTCTATATTGATTTAATTTGATTATACCATTACCGCACAAAAAAAGCAATCCGTAAAGACTGCTTTTCTGTGCAATAAATAGGCTTAGTCAATCCAAGCTCCCTCATCATTAAGCGTTACCGCCGATGTAGTCCATATCGGCTTCGCGGTTGGCGCATTTTGAGCTTTCTATCTATACTCGTAACATTTCCGGCGGTTATGAAGACAGTAATGACCGATTTATTCAATGATGTTATGAACAAAATTAAAGATACATTGCAACGTATAAATAGGATGATGCGTTATGAAAAAAACACCGAGCTTGTGCTTTTACGCAATTCCCGGTGAAATTTTTTCTATTAACCATCTAAAGATATCAAAAAGAGATTTTCACGTTTCGTTCGCGAAGTAATCGCAATATTTCTTTTGAAACCGTTAAAATTTTTTCTTTTGAGTTACCGGCAACGCTGTCCTCCAGTTCAAAAATTTTTTCTTTGATTTCAAATTCAATCGGCTGAACCTCTTGGCTTGACTTTGTCGGACTTGAGCGAAGCAAATCATATACTCTTTCTATCATCCTCTCTGTTTCTTTATCACTTGTTTCGCCAATAAGCAGTTTAACTCTTGCAGCGGAACTTTTTATATACTCCGCTTCTATCTTTTGTGTTGCCAAGCTATCGGCAGTGTGCTCGTTTGCAATGAGATTTAACAGCATAAAAATTACATATATCGCCGTCAAAATTACCTGCACAATTACGACCACTTTAATCGGAACATTACCGATAAGGATAAACAACAGTCCTATTAAAAATTCCGTAAGAAAATACACTGCAGATATTGTATCGAGAGGAAATTTGAGAATTGCCGGTGATTTTTCTTTAGATGTGAGGAACGGAGTCGCTACAACCATAAGGTACGAAAAGTGTATAAATCCGTAAGAAGTCCATACCGCCGCCGTATGATGCACTCCGCTGACGGCAAAGAAAATAATATTAAATGCCACAATAAACACTAGGTCAAGTGCAATCCATAAAATATTTTTTTTATCCATATCGATTACCTCACATTTTGCTTAAAATTTCCGATTTCTTAGAATCATACTCTGACTGTTCTATAAGCCCTGCATCGAGCATTTTTTTCAATTTCTCAAGAGTTTCCATAGGATCTTCCGCCGATGGCTGAGCGGGCGGATTCTCAGCACTGCCCGCAGGAGCGAAAATCTGCTGTGTCATAGAACCCATAGCGCCTGCCGCACCGATTCCCATTCCCAGACCCGCACCCATTGATGCCAATCCGCCGCTCGGATTTGATGCGAGAGTTTTCATTATTTCCGCGCTTTGAACCTTGCCCCAATCGGCACCAAGAATATCAAGCCCCGCTTTGTCACCGGCAAAGGCTCTTTGCTTTGCGATGAGGTCAAACTGAGATTCGTTCAGCTTTTCATATATTGCCTCGTCTACCTTTACCGCCACTATTGAAAATCTGGCACACTTTAATCCATAGTTTTCGAGCATTTCGTCTATATGAGGAGTAATTTCCGCAGATAAATCCTTTAAATGAGCTTCAAGTCCTCTGAGAGTTTGGCTCCACCCATTTAAGAACTCAGAGACCGCGGTATTGATTTCCTCTTGAAATTCGTTTCTAAAATATTGATCCAAATCCTCCTGGCGCTGAAAGCGTATATTATTTCCCACCAACTTGCTTAGAAACAAAGCCGGATTTTCAATGCGGACCTTATATATGGCGCGCACGCCAACACGGACATTTAAATTATACGCTTTATCCAACACCTGCAGCGGAGAATCGGTACCCCATTTTATTTCATGGCTGTCCGCTTCCCTCACAAAATAAACAACGCAGTTAAATGCGCTTACCCCGCCCGAAAACTGATTTCTCAATCTGCTTATAAACGGATAATTTTCGGTTGAAAGCGTATAGGTTCCATGCTCGAAGGTCTGTACTATTTCGCCGCCTTTTATAAACATAGCCTTTTCGCCCGGCATTACAATCAATGTGGAATTGGTATTAAAATCCTCCTCCGGCTGCCGCCATATCAAAAGATTTCCGGAGCCGCTGTTTTTAATTACATTGGTAAAATTCTTCTTTCCGCCGGGGTATGCGGACTCATTTGGATTTTTTTTAAATATTGCCATTTTTAATATCTCCCTTATTATATATTTTATTCGAAAGCATTACGGATAATCTATTCTGTAAATATTGCCTCTGCATTTCTTAAAAAGCCGAATATAAGATTTGAAAAGCCCGATAAACAGTCCGTATTTTTGTATAGCCAATATTGCATATTCCGAACATGTCGGTTTAAACAGACATCGCCGCCGCACATGCTCCGGCGCGTAATGCTGGTACATCCTTATAATGCCTATCGCGGCGGATTTTAGACACAATAATCCGACTATGCAAAATACAGCCGCAAAATACAGAACCCCAAGCAAAACGGGATGCGCCATGGAAAATTCCGCAAGGCTTTCGGAAATATAAGCAAATATTTCGTATTTCTTAAGCGGAGCAAACGATACCGCCGAAAATCCAAGACTCAGTGTCATATATACGGAAACATATTTTATCGCTTTTTTTACATCTGTATCCGGTCGCCGGAGCGGCTGCTTTAAAACGTAATATTCCGCCTCCTCTTGCTCTCGGCGACTTGGGAAATCCGTCATAACAAGCTCCTTTTTACGCATTTTTAAAATAAGCTTAGGCCTTTTTCTCTCTCAATTTAGCTTTCATTCCCCTAACAGACTGATCGAGATAATCGCCGTCATGTACAGTACAAGTAAGAACATCTCCGGGAACTATTACTCTAAACTCGGTTGCATCAACCATTGTGGTTATGTAGGAAACCTTACCCGTACAGGACTGTTTTGGAATATCTTTCTCATAGGATTCGGACACAGTTGTAAGATTTGTTATATCTTTATAAAAATAATCCATTGTTTTTTCTGTAAAGCTTCCCGAACACATATTTAAGGTATACTGATAAATAAAGAGTTGAGAATCTCCGAAAAACAGCCATGTAACCATATATTCCGAGCTTCTCATTTTACCGTCTTTGCCCTTTATGTTGAGATTATACTTTCTGTCCGAAAAGTGCGGAGCTTCGAAATGTACGGGTTCAATTTCCTGAACCTCTGTTTCATCGATGCCGATTTTTGCAAGTGCTTTTGTTTTAAAATTCATATTTGAAATTCTGTCGCTTACCATTTTGTCATATTGCTCATCGGTCAGAGACGGTGTCAGACAACCACCGTGACCATAAAGATAGTTGACAACTTGTTTTTGCTCCGGAGTTCTTCCTTTGAGCATATTTTTTCTTTCCGCATTTTTCGCCGCCGCATTTGCTGCCGCGCTCGCCGCTATTCCTGCTACTTTACTTCCATATCCCATTATTTTTTACCTCCGTTTATTTTTTATAATTTTTCTGTAAGTTAAAATTCGGTCGGTTTTTCGAC